>CAXTTB010000043.1:0-14013 GCA_964246905.1 uncultured Acetobacteraceae bacterium
CTCTGTCACGCGGCCTGAAACGCGGAAAGTCGAGCTCATAATGCGGAAAGTCGAGTTCAGGATACACGTAAAAAATGGCCATAAAGTTTGTTTGAAGGGAAGCGGCTGTGGGTTGAGGGGTCCTGGCACATTGACCATGTCGAAAATGTAGTGATCAAAGCGCAGAATATGCCTACGTGTGTAGAAGCTTGTGGCAGCGACGAGAGTTTGTTGTACAGAGATGAACGGGGCGGACGGACAGGGGGGCGGCCTGGCGATGGAGCACCAGCGACCAGATGTTTCTGATGCACACCGGCCATTCATCACTTGCACGGGCGGAGACAAGCGGGCAGCCTTTCCGAGCCGCCCGCCTTGCCGTCACTTGTCGAGCGTGAACGGCCCGACGAACCGCTCGGCGTTTGCCTTGGTGATGAGAATGCAGTTGAACAACTGCTTCTCCGTCGTCGCTCCGGTCTTGCCGGTCTTGATGAACGAGTCTGCCTCGTCCACCGCCTTCGCGGAAAAGGTGGCCACAGGCTGAAGCACGGTGTAGGCCAGCTCGCCCGACTTGACCGCCGCCACGGCATCCGGAGAGCCGTCGAAGCCGCCCACCTTGATGCTCGACAGCTTGCCCGCCTCCTTCAGCGCCGCGATTGCCCCGAGTGCCATCTCGTCATTGCCGCTGATCACGCCGATGACGTTGGGATTGGCCTGGAGCAGGCTCTGCATCTTATCGTGGCCCTCGGTCCGCTTCCAGTTGGCGACCTGCGACCCGGCCTTCTTGAGGTCGGCATACTGGCTGAGCACGCTGTTGAAACCGTTGGAGCGGGTGGCGGCGTTGTTGTCGGAGGGTGCGCCGAGCAGTTCGACGTAGTTGCCCTTCTGCCCGACGTCCTTCACCCACTGCTGGGCGCCGAGCGCCGCGCCCTGTGCGTTGTTGGAGACGAGCTGCGCCTTGGCGAGGCCTTCCTGGTTGATCTCGGCATTGACGAGGATGACCGGGATGTTTGCCGCGATGGCCTTCTTCACGGCGCCGACGGAGCCGCTGGCGTTCGCCGGGTCGAGGATGATCGCGACCGAGCGGTTGGTGATGGCCGTGTCGATCAGGTTGCTTTCGGTGTTGGTGTCGCCCTTGGACGCGCCGACATTGGCCGTGTAGCCGAGCTTCTCCGCTTCAGCCTTCGCCACGTTGCCCTCGGTCTGCCAGTAAGGGTTGGAGGGGTCGTTGACGATGATGGTCATCAGGCCTCCTGCCGCAGCGGCAGGTGATATGCTGTAGCCCAGTGCCGGCACGGCCAGCGCGACGGCGGCGATCGTCGATGTCAGTGTTCTGCTTAGCAAGATGTTTCTTCCTTTCGATGTGCAGCACTTGCGGCCTGGTTGCAGCCGTTTCGAAACCAGTGTGGCCTGTCGCTCCTAGCCCGCCTTTGGCGCGAGGGTTGGATGACCTGGGGTGGGCGTCGTGGGTTTCGGGGGACGGCGGCGGTACTGCACGGCGTTCAGGAGCACCGCCAGCACGATGACAGCGCCGGTGAAAACCGTCTGCCAGTAGGAGGAGATGCCGATGATGACCAGCCCGTCGGACAGGAAGCCGATGACGAACGCGCCGAGCAGGGTGCCGCGCACCGTGCCGCGCCCGCCGGTCAGGGCCGCGCCGCCGATGACCACCGCGGCAATGGCTGTAAGCTCATAGGTCACGCCCGCCGTTGGCCCGGCCGAGGTGAGCTGCGACGACAGGATGAGGCCTGCGATGGCGGCGCAGACCCCGGATAGGACATAAACGGTGATCTGCACCGGCTTGACCGGAACGCCGGACAGTTCCGCCGCACGCTCGTTGCCGCCCGACGCGTAGAGCCAGCGGCCGAAGGCGGTGCGCGTCAGGACCAGGTTGCCGATGAGCGCCACCACCGCCAGCACGACTACGCCGATCGGAACGTCGAGCAGGCGGTTGAAGCCGAGCCAGTTGAAGCCGGTGTTGCCGAGATCCGACCGGCCGCCGAGATTGTTGTAGGTGAGGCCGTCCGTGATCAGCAGCGCGACGCCGCGGGCCACGTACATGACGCCCAGGGTGGCGACGAACGCCGGGACCTTGAAGCGCGCGACGAGCACGCCGTTGATCAGGCCCACGCAGCCGCCCAGGGCGCAGGTGAGGATCACGACCACCCAGACCGGCGGGTAGAGGGTGTAGCCGAGCGCCGGGAACGACACCCCCTGCATCAGCAACCCGGCGATCACGCCGCACAGGCCAAGCGTGGACCCGACCGACAGATCGATCCCGCCGTTCAGAATGACGAGCAGCATGCCGACCGCAAGGATTCCGAAGATGGCGACGTGGGAGGCCATCGTGAGAAAGTTGGCAAGCGAGAAGTAGTAGGGCGAGAGAAGCGAGAAGACGATGATGATCGCAATCAGCGCGAAGAAGGCCCGGCCCTCAAGCAGGACCCTGGTGATGTCGAGATCGCTGGTGAACAAACTCAGGCTAGGGCGTTTTGTGGACAGGGTCGTTTGGGTCATTGTCAGGACTCTTGCTGTTCTTGTCAGCCGACCACGGCTTCGCCGGAAGCGGCCATAATGTCTTCTTTCGCCACGCCGGGCCCGAACTCGGCGGAAATCCTGCCTTTGCTCATCACCACGATCCGGTGCGCGATGCTCAGGCACTCCTGGACCTCCGACGTCGAGTACACGACGGCAAGCCCCTGCGCCGCCCGTTCGCCGAGCAGGCGGAACACCTCAGCCTTCGCGCCGATGTCGATGCCGCGGCTGGGCTCGTCCAGCAGGATGGCCTTGGGGCGCGTCGCCAGCATCTTGCCGATGACCACCTTCTGCTGGTTGCCGCCGGACAACGAGCCGATGGCCGCGGCGCCGCCTGCGGTCTTGATGTGGACGCTGCGGATCGACTGCTCGACCAGCGCCCGCTCCCGCGGCCGCGACGTCAGCATGCGCTTGACGAACGCACCGATGCTGGCCAGCGACAGGTTCTCGCCCACGGACATCGTCTGCACCAGGCCGTCGCGCTGCCGGTCCTCGGGCACAAGGGCAAGGCCCTTGGCGATGCGCCCGGCGATATTGAGGGGGCCGACCGGCTTGCCCTCCAGCAGCACCTGGCCGCCCGCCATCGGCACGCGCCCGGCGATCGCCTCCAGCAGCTCCGTGCGCCCAGCGCCCATCAGCCCGTAGATGCACACGATCTCGCCCGCGCGCACGTCGAGCGAGAGGTGGTCGACGACCAGGCCGCCCGAGCGCGCCGTGTCGGCCACGCAGATGTCGTTGGCCGACAGCACCACGTCGCCGAACGCGTAGCCGGTGGGCGGGGAGCCGCGGTCGTAGTGGTCGCCCACCATGTGGTGGACGATCCACTGCAGGTCGATATCCTTCGCCTCGGCGGTGGCCGTGATGGCGCCGTCGCGCAGCACGACCGCGTAGTCGGTGATCTGGAGCGCTTCCTCCAAGTGATGGGAGATATAGACGATCGAGACGCCGCGGCTCGTGAGGTCGCGGATGACCTTGAACAGCACCTCGACCTCGGTCGCGCTCAGCGCGGAGGTCGGCTCATCCATGATCAGGATGCGCGCATCGACGGACAGCGCGCGGGCAATCTCAATGATCTGCTGCTGGCCGAGGCGGAGCTCCTCGACCGGGGTCATCGGGTCGATCTCCTCCTCGAGATCTTCCATCAGGACCTTTGTCTGCCGGGCTTCCTCGTCGAAATCGATCCCGGACGGGCGGCGTAGCTCACGCCCCAGGAAGATGTTGTCCCGCACGCTGAGGTTGGGCGCGAGGCTCAGCTCCTGGTGGATGATGGAGATGCCGCTGTCCCGGGCCTCCACCGTGGAGGCGAAGCTGACCCGGCGGCCATCAAGCTCGATCTCCCCCGAGGTCGGCGCCACGACGCCGGACAGGATCTTCATCAGCGTCGATTTGCCGGCGCCGTTCTCGCCGAACAGCGTGGTGACCTTGCCGCGGTGGATGTCGAAGTTCACGCCCTTGAGCGCATGGGTGCTGCCGTACGTCTTGGTGACGTTGCGCGCCGAGAGCACGGCGTCTCCGGCCATAGGCATGCCCGATGCTGCGCTCGCCGATGCCATGCTCATTGCACGGCCAGCTTCACCGGGGTGACCACCCACTCGGCCGGGTCGGAAAGCGTGAACGCGCCGACGACCGAGATCGTCTTGCCCGTCAGGTCGGCGGCGTCGATCTTCGACAGCACCTCCTGCTTCATCGCGTTGTTCAGCGCCGAGCCGGCGTTCTGGTAGTCGATCTGGTTGCTGAAATCCCCGAACTTGATCAGGCCCGTGGCGTCGCGCAGGTCGGTTCCATTGATCGCGGGCCCGGTCTGCACGCTGATGCGGATGGTCTTGGGGACGCCGGGGATGGCGACGTCATAGACGCCGAAATCCTGCTGGCCCACCTTGCCCGTGAACTTGACGGAGTACTCGGGGCCAGCCGGCGCCGGCACGCCATACTGCGCCTCGGCCGCCGTCTGGTCCTTGGCCAGAGCCTCGGCCAGCACGGCGGCGTCCACGGCGCGGCTCTCGATCGCCGACTGCATCTTCGGGAACCGGGCCTTGCCGTACATGGCGGCGGAGAAAACGCCTGCCTGCACGTCCTCGGCGGAGCCGATCTTGACGACCTTCGTATCAACGGCCATCGCGGCGAGCAGGACGAGGACTGCGCCCGAACCCACAGCGAATCTCATATCCGGCTTGCCGCGCCTGGCCATCGTTGCTCCCCCCTGCTCCGCCGCCGTGACGGCGTGGACCGTTGTTGCCGCGTTCAGGCGGCCGGACCGGATCTCACTCCGGAACAAGCACGATCTTGATCGAGCCGTCGCCCTTCTTCATCTTCTCGAAGCCGGCCTTCCACTCCGACAGCGGCATCACGTCCGTCACCACCCCCTCGGTCGGCAGGCGTCCGTCGGCGATGGCGGCGATCGTCAGCGGGTAGCAGTATGGCCCGAGATGCGCCCCGTAGAGGTCGAGCTGCTTGCGGTCGCTGATGATGCTCCAGTCTGCCGTGACCTCCTCGCCGAAGACGCTGAACTCGACGAAGCGGCCGAGCTTGCGGATCATGTTCAGGCCCTGGACGACGGAGGCCGGGTAGCCGGTCGCCTCGATGTACACGTCGCAGCCGTAGCCGTCCGTCATGTCCTTCACCGCCTGGACCACGTCCTCCTTCAGCGGGTTCATCACCACGTCGGCGCCGAAGCGCTTGGCCAGCTCGAGCCGGTCAGGCTTGGTGTCGAGCACGACCAGCTTGGACGGGTTCTTGAGCCGTGCTGCCCCCACCATCCCCAAACCCAATGGCCCGGCGCCCGCGAGCACGACGACGTCGTCCAACTGGATCAGCCCGCGGTTCACGGCGTGGACCGAGCACGCATAAGGCTCGACCAGGACCGCACGTTCCATCTGCAGGTCCTGCGGTATCTTGTGGGTGCGCGATTCCTTGGGGAAGCGCATGTACTTGGCCATGCCGCCGTTGACGTTGTTCTGGAAGCCATAGACGTCGTGGCGCTCGCACATCCAGTACTCGCCGCGCTTGCAGTAGCGGCAGTGCTCGCAGGGAACGATCTGCTCGGAAATCAGGCGGTCTCCGACCTTGTACTGGCCTTCGCGGGCGACATTCTCGCCGATCTCGACCGCGTGGCCGATGAACTCGTGGCCGGGGATCATGGGCGCCTTGACGTAGCGGGGCTGGCCCTTGCCGTCGCCCCAGAAGGACGGCGCGCCCTGGAACGTCTTGATGTCGCTGGCGCAGATGCCGCACGCCTCGACCTGGATGATGATGTCGTCCGGGCCGGCGCGGGGCACGTCCACCGTCTCCAGCCGGTAGTCGCCGGGGGCGTAGGCGACCACGGCCTGCATGGTGGCCGGCAGCGTGTTCGGGCGGGTAATCGGGTCTGCGGTCTCGCTCATGGCGAAGCTCCTTCAAGGATGTCGTAGGTGCGGGTCCGGCGCACCGGGATCATAGTGCTGCAACTGTTCAACAGGCTGCTCGCCAGCGCCGCGAGCGGCAGGCCGCACGCGGAGCATGGCGACGCCTCTTTGCGGGGACACGCCAAAGCAACGTACCGTCCGTCCCGCCACGTCAGCCTCACCAAGGTTAGCCAAAGTCGAATTGAGAAGCCGAGAAAACTTGCTTGATCCCTCCAGCTCGGAATGTGGTCTCTGGCAGCTACTGGATCGTGTAGCCGCCATCCACGACGAGGTTGGCACCGGTGATCATTCCTGCGCCACCGCTGGCCAGGAACAGGGCGGCGAGCGCGATTTCCTCCGGTTGTGCGAAGCGGCCAGCGGGAATGCTGCGCTTCATCACCTCGCCAGCCTCGCCAGCCCACGCCTTGCGGCCCAGTTCCGTCTCGACCACCGTGGGCGATATGGCATTGACCGTGATGCCGTACGGCGCCCACTCCAGCGCGAGCACCTTGGTCATGCCGAGTAACCCGGCCTTGCTGGTGCAGTAAGCCAGGTGCCGGTCGAGTGCGACGAGAGCAGCTTGAGACGCCAAGTTGACGATGCGGCCCGCGCCCGACGCCCGCAGAGCCGAAAACGCCGCGCGCGCCACCACGAACGGGGCACGCAGGTTGACCGCCATCGTCCGATCCCAGTCCTCGTCCGACACCTCCTCCGCCTTTTCCAGCAGCGCGACGCCGGCGCTGTTGACCACGATGTCGAGATGGCCGAGCGCACCCAAGGCCGCCTGAACGGCGCCGTTCGCCTCGCCTGGCGAGGCGAGGTCGGCGACGTGGCCTGAGTGCCCGCCACCCGGCAACGACGCCGCCACGCCCGAGGCTGACGAACTCACGTCAATGATGGCGACCTTGGCGCCCCGCGCCGCCAGAGCGTCGGCGATGGCCGCACCGATGCCGGACGCGCCACCGGTAACGATGACCGCCTTTCCGCCAAAGTCGAAGGCAGCATCGAAGCTGACCTGGTTCGTCGCATTGCCCATCCTCGCCGTCACGCCTTCTGGCGCTTGGCCAGCAGCCCGTCGGCGTTCTGCGGCGTCACCGGCGTCCAAGGGACGCTGTAAGCCTTCGCCGTGCCGCCGTCCCAGGGCATTTGCGCCCCATATTCCGTCCAAGCCTCGCTTGCCGGCTTGTAGCCCTCGCCGATCAGATGCCGAAGGGCGACATCCAGCGCCCCTTGAGCCTGGGCATTCGAGTCTTGCAGGATGCTGACCATCTCACCGGCCTTGACCGCGAGCAACGCATCGGACACGCCGTCAATGCCGGCAACTGGAATTTTCTTCGGATCAAGCCCGGCCGCCTTGATCGCCTGCAATGCGCCGAGCGCCATCTCGTCGTTCTGGCCGATGACGCCCTGTATCTGTCCCCGGTATGCGGTCAGCCAGTTCTCCATCAGCGATTGCGCCTCTGCCCGTGACCAGTTGGCGGTCCGGTGTTGCAGCACCTTCACGTCAGGATTGGCCGCGAGCACCTGCTGGTTGCCCGCACCCCGGTCAATCTGGGCGCTCTGGCCAATCGGTCCCTCGATGACGACCACGTTGCCCTTGCCGTCAATCGCCTTCACGACGGCTTCGGCCTCCATCATCCCCGCCTTCACGTCGTCGGAGCCTACGAAGGAGGTTAGGCCGTCGCCGACGACGCGCGTGT
Organism: uncultured Acetobacteraceae bacterium; assembly: GCA_964246905.1. GTDB lineage: Bacteria > Pseudomonadota > Alphaproteobacteria > Acetobacterales > Acetobacteraceae > CAHJXG01. The sequence continues at coordinate 7,592 of CAXTTB010000043.1, forward strand.
TCGAACCGATCACCGGAATTCTGGCGGCCCTCGCCTTGCTCACGGCGTCCGCGCCGGCCTGGGCGTCAATCGGCACGAAGATGATGGCGTCGAACCGCTGGGTGATCATCGTGTCGAACTGGTTCGATTGGGTCAGCGCGTCGTATTGGCCGTCGAACACGGTGATGGCCACCTGTCCGCTGCGCACGACTGGATGCGCCTTGATGGAGTTGGTCCAGAGCTGCATGAACTCGGCCTTCAGGCCGTAAACGGCCGCGCCGATCTTGTAGGTTTTTCCGGTTTGCGCCCGGACGATAGCCGGCATCCCAATAGCGGCGGCCGTGGCCGCAACGAACGTCCTTCGCTGAAGCATGTTGTTCTCCTCGGGGTTAGTCCCGCGCCCGGCGGGACGTGTCCAGCAGCACGGCGAGTACGATGATCACGCCCTTGATGACCTGCTGGTAGTATGACGAGACGCCCATGAGATCGAGGCCGTTGCTGATGACCGCGATGATGAGGGCGCCGAACAAGGTGCCGACCGGGCTGCCAACGCCGCCCGTCAAGCTCGTGCCGCCGATCACCACGGCGGCGATGGCGTCCAGTTCGTAGCTGACGCCTGCTTGTGGCAGCGCCGACGTGGTGCGCGCGGCAAGCACCAGGCCGGCCAGCCCTGCGAGCGCACCCGATATGGCATAGACCGAGAACACGATCCGGCGCGTGTTGATCCCGCTGGTGCGCGCGCTGCGCTCGTTGCCGCCGACGGCATAGACGTAGCGCCCGTAGATCGTGAAGCGTAGGGCGACCCAGGCCAACAGCACCGTGAGCGCGAACAGGATGACTGGAACCGGCACGCCGGCGACGAAGCCTTGACCGAGTTGCCGGAACGCCGGGCTGAGGTTCGGCACGGGCATGCCGTTGTTGGAGATGAAGGTGAGGCCGCGAGCGACGCTGAGCATCCCGAGCGTGGCGACGAACGCCGGCACGCGCAGGTGGGCCACGAGCACGCCGTTGACCATGCCGAGTCCAAGACCCGCCCCGACGCCGGTGGCGACCGCCACCGCCGGGCTGCCGGGGTTGGCGCCGGTGACGGCGGACGCGCCCAAGATGCCGCACAGGGCGAGCAACGAACCAACCGACAGGTCAATCCCGCCGGTGAGTATCACGAAGGTGAGGCCAATCGCCAGGATGCCGTTGATGCTCGCTTGGCGCAGCACGTTGGTGATGTTGCCGCTGGTGAGGAAGTACTCGTTGAGCAGGCTCAGCCCGAGGCAGAGCACGACGAACGCGACGACGATGCCATAGCGCACTATCGCCTGGCTCCCGGCGAGCCACAGCCTGTTCGAGGCCGGCTTCACGACAGGACCCACCTGTGCGGTCATGACGCGAGCTGCATCAGACGTTCCTGCGTCGCGTCCGCCCCGTCCAGCACCCATGCGACCCGGCCCCGCCGGAACACCGCGATGCGGTCGCTCATGCCCAGCACCTCCGGCAGCTCGGACGACACCATGACGGCGCAGCCTCCGTCCCGCACGAAGCGCGACAGGAAGGCATAGACTTCGCGCTTCGCACCCTCGTCAACGCCCCGGGTCGGCTCGTCGCAGAGCAGGATGCGCGGCTCGGTGCCCAGGCAGCGGGCGAGCACGACCTTCTGCTGGTTGCCCCCGCTCAGGCTGCGCACCGGCGCGTCGAGGGAGGGCGCCTTGATGCGGAACAAATCCATCATGCGCGACACATGCGCCCGCTCCCGTGCCTCCGACATGAACAGGCCGTTGGACAGCCGGTCCAGGCAGGACAGCGTCGCGTTCTCCCGTATCGTGGCGGTCATGACCAGGCCGGTCGCCTTGCGATCCTCCGTCACCAGCGCAAGCCCGGCGCGCAGCGCGTCCGCTGGCCGGGCTATGCGCGTCGGGCGACCGTCAATGCTTATGCTGCCGCGGTCGGCCGGCGCGAGGCCGTAGATGGCCTCCAGGAACTCGCTGCGCCCGGCGCCCATAAGCCCGTAGATGCCCAGCACCTCGCCCCGCCGCACGCCCAGGCTAACGTCCTCGAACCAGCCGTCACGGCTTAGCCCAAGCGCCTCCAGCATGGGCGGGCCGCTCGGCGTGGGATGGGTGCGGTACTCGTCCCGCACGTCGCCCCCGAGGATCATGCGGACAAGCCCGCGCCGGTCAATGTCGGCGACGCGCCCGGCCGCCACGAAGCCGCCGTCACGGAACACCGTGTAGTCGTCGGCGATGGCGAAGATTTCCGTCAGGCGGTGACTGACGTAGATCACGCCGACGCCGTGTTCCGTCAGGGTGCGTATGGCGTCGAACAGCACCTCCGTCTCCGCCTCGCCGATTGCCGACGTAGGCTCGTCCATGATCAGGATCGTGCTCTCGTGGCTGATCGCCTTGGCGATCTCGACCAGTTGCGTCTGCGCGAGGCTCAGGCTTCGCATGGTGGCCGTAGGCTCGATCCGGAAGCGCAGCCGGGTGAGCAGGTCGCTCGCCTGCTGGTTCAGGCGCGCGTGGTCAACGAAGAAGCCCAGGCGCCGTGGCTCTCGCCCCAGGAACAAGTTCTCGGCCACCGTCATGTCCGGGATGGGCGAGAGTTCCTGCGTGATGATGGCGATCCCAGCCGCGAGCGCCTGGTCCGGGCCACTGAAATCCACCTTCTGACCGCGGAGCAGGATCCGGCCGCCGTCGCGGCGCAACAGGCCCATCAGGATATTGAGGAAGGTACTCTTGCCGGCGCCGTTGCCGCCGCACAGCGCGTGGACCGTGCCGGGGCGGAGCGCGAGCCGCCCATCGCCGAGTGCGCGCACGCCTGCGAAGCTCTTGGACACCCCGTCGGCTTCCAGCAGCAGTTCGTTCAAAAGCCGCATCCCGGCCGGCCTCCGCCTGCGTCGTTTGGCCCGGCGCGAGGCACGTCCACCGTTTCCGGCCGGTAGTCGCCGGGCGCGTAGGCGAGGACGGCCTGCATCGTGGTGGGCAGCGTGGTCAGATTTGCGGTCTTGCTCATGGGGAGGCTCCCTCAAGCCTGCCGTGATGACGGGCCTGCGGCGCGCGGGTCATGGCGCGGCAGCCGCCTCGTGCTGCAACTGGTTCAGCAACCCGTCGGCGAGGGTGGCCAGCAGCAGGCTGCACGACGCCGCGCCGGCATCGAGCGTGCCGCGGGACCGCTCGCCCAGCCGGCTGGCACGGCCGATCCGGGCCACCATGTCGCGGGTCGCTTCCAGCCCTTCGGCAGCCGCCCGCTTCATCGCAACGAGGCAGGCGGCGAACGTCTCGCCCCGGCCATGCGCCGCATCGAACGCCGCCTCCGCCGGGGCCAGCACGTCAACCAGCGTCTTGTCCCCGACCTTGGCCCCGCCGAGGTCCACCACCGTCGCGCGTCCGGCGCGGAGCATGGCCGAGAACCGGGCGGCATCAATCCGGTCGGCGCCACGCAGCACCCCCGCCATCTCGGTGAAGAAGGTGCCGTACAGCGGACCCATGGAGCCGCCGATGTCGCTCAGCAGCGTGTCGCCCAGGGTGTCCAGGCCATGCGCTAGGTCCCCGCCAGCGGCCAGGCGCTCCCCGGCGAGGCGGAAGCCCTTGCTCATGTTGATGCCGTGGTCGCCGTCGCCGATCTTGCCGTCTATCTCGCCCAGGAACGCCTGCTCGCGCACGATGGCCGCGACCATGTCCAGCACGACCGGCCCGGCGGCGAGTTGGCTGACCGAGTCCATCGCTCAGGCTTCCATGACGGTGAGGCCGATGGAGCGGGCGGGGCGGGCGAGCAGCCGATCCAAGTCGGCATCGAGCCGGGTGAGCGTGAGCGACACGCCCATCATCTCCAGCGAGGTGAACAGGTCGCCGATGAAGCGGCGCCGGGGCGTGATGCCGCGGGCGCGCAGCATCTCGTCCACATGGCCATACAGCAGGTACAGCTCCATCAGCGGCGTGGCGCCCAGGCCGGACACCAGCACGGCCACGTCGTCGCCCCGGCCGAACGGCAGGTCCTCGACGATGCGATCCACCATCATCGCGGCCATTTCGGCGGCGGGCTGGGTCGGCAGCACGGCGATACCGGGTTCGCCGTGGTGGCCGATGCCGACCTCCATCTCGCCGTCCTTAATGGTGAAGTTCGGCTTGCCGGCGGCGGGGATCGTGCAGGCGGACAGGCCGATGCCGATGGACCGGGTCTGATCAATGGCGTTCTGCGCGGCGGCGATCACCTCGTCGAGGCTGGCGCCCTCCTCGGCTCGGGCGCCGCCGGCCTTCCACATGATGATCTCGCCAGCCACGCCGCGGCGCCGGTCGCGCTCGTGCGGCCCGGCGGAGGCCACGTCGTCGTTGGCGACCACGGCCTTGACCTCGATGCTGTCCTTGGCCGCCAGCTTGACGGCCATCCTCACGTTCATGTTGTCGCCGGCGTAGTTGCCGTACAGGCAGGCGACGCCCTGCCCGCCATCGGCCGCGCGGAACGCGGCGTCGAAGCTCTTGGCGGTCGGCGAGGCGAACACCTCGCCGATGGCCACGGCGTCCAGCAGGCCCGGGCCGACGTAGCCGAGGAAGGCAGGCTCGTGCCCGGAGCCGCCGCCGGTGACGACGCCGACCCGGCCAGCAACGCCCGCGCCGGCCCGGCGCAGCACGCGCGGGTGCGCGGTGGGCGCCAGCAGGTCCGGGTGCGCCGCCAGGAAGCCCTTGAGGCTGTCCTCCACGACCTGGTCGGGATGGCCGATGACGCGATTCAAGCGGCGGCGCCCATGGCATGGGTTGCCGGGCAGCCCCTGGCTTTGCACCCGCTCCTGAAACCACGCGCACTTATCACTCGTCCTCTCCCCACATAGTCGCTTGGCCACCCTGTGTCGGATGTGTTCATAGTGAGCGTCATCCGACCCTGCATGAATGTCAAGCGCCTGAAAGAGTGTGCATGAGACTTTCTGGCCCGCTTGGCAGGAGATAACTGGGCAGGCATGGTGCTGCATGGCAATATGGCGCATTCCGGTGACCGACACCGCCATCCGACTAGTTGCGGTGGATGCCCTCCAGGACCGGAGATCCATCTGGCGTGTTGCAAAATCTTGTCTGTTGCAAGATTGTGCAGCCGGATGCATTGATCTGGCCTGATTGGGGGTGTCGTATGGCGATCGCGATTGGCTGTGACGAGGCTGCGTTCGATCTCAAGGTGAACCTGAAGCAGATGCTGGAGAAGGCCGGGTACGCGGTGGAGGACTTCGGCACGTTCGACACCAGCCCCGTGCTCTATCCCGACATCGCCTTCGCCGCCGCGCAATCCATCGTCGAGGGCCGCAATGACCGCGCCGTGCTGCTGTGCGGCACCGGGATCGGCATGGCGATCAGCGCCAACAAGGTAGCGGGCATCCGCGCCGCCCAGTGCCACGACACCTACTCCGCCGAGCGCGCCCGCAAGAGCAACGACGCGCAGGTTATCACCATGGGCGCCCGCGTGATCGGCCCCGAGCTAGCGCGGTCCATCCTGCGCGCCTGGCTGCAATCGGAGTTCGAGCCGGAACGCTCCGGACCCAAGGTTGCGCGGATACGCGAGTTCGAGGAGGCTGCCCAAGGAGGCAATGGCTGACACTTGCCGCGGCTGACGCAAGGACCAAGATCATCCATGGCCCAGGGCCGGCACGCAAACAGGGAGGCCGTCCACACGCCGGATTGGGGCGACGTTCCGGCCGACACCGTGATCGAGATTGCCAGCCTCTACTACTACCAGGATGTCACGCAGGACGACCTGTCCCGCCGCTTCTCCCTGTCGCGCGCCAAGATCAGCCGGCTGCTGAAGCGCGCCCGGGAGGAAGGCGTGGTGGAGATACGGGTCCACCAGCACTCCAGCGTCAGCAACGAGCTGGAGCAGGACTTCATCGCCCGGTTCGGCATAGACCGGCTGCTGGTGTCGCTGGACCAACGGGACGCGGACGCGCAGCGTCAGGCGGTCGCCGGCCTGGTCGCCGCCCACCTCGTGAAGACGCTGACCGACGGCATGACCGTCGCGACCGGGATGGGCCGCAACGTCGCCGCCGTGGCCGACTGCGTCCCGCAGATCCGGCGGGCCGTGACGTTCGTGTGCGCCATCGGCGGGTCGGCCCGCGCGGGCGAGCACATGAACCCCGACCACATCTGCCGCCGCCTGGCAGTGCGCTTCGGCGGCGAAAGCGAGACGCTGTATGCGCCGGCGCTGGTGGCGGACGCCGCCCTGCGCCAGGAGCTGTACCGGAACGACACCGTCAGGCTCGTGCTCGACCGCGCGCGCCGGGCCGACGCGGCGCTGGTCGGCATCGGCGACCTCAGCGAGGACAGCAACATGGTCCGCATGGGCTGGTTCTCGCCGCAGGAGGTCGCCGAGGCCCGGCTTGCCGGCCCCATCGGCGCCATCATGGGCTACGACTTCATAGACATACACCGCCAATCGTCGACCGCCAACAAGCAGGGCCGCGGGATCGGGCTGAC
>CAXTTB010000044.1:0-13751 GCA_964246905.1 uncultured Acetobacteraceae bacterium
AACCCGGCGTCAGACCTGGATCACCAAAGCCGTGGCCTACAGCGGACGCTTACGGCGGCGGTGCGCAGGCGCCGGGCCAGCACGGCCCAGCCATCTTGTTCGAGCGCCGCGCAAGCAGCCTGTTCGGCCGTGACGCCGAGCGCCTGCGCCGCCCGGCCGCGGACGGCACGGCCAGAATGCTCCATCGTCATCCGTTGCGATACGTCCGGGTGGTGTCCAGCCCGGCGAACTCCGCCACCAGCGTGTAGCCGACGCCCAGCAGCACGGGACCCACGAAGATGCCCAGCAGCCCGAACGCCAAGGCGCCGCCCAGCACGCCCAGGATGGTCAGCAGGAACGGCAACTCCGCCCCGCGCGAGATGAAGTAGGGCCGGATGATGTTGTCCGACCCGCTGATGGCGAACAGCCCATAGGTGCCGAGGAAGATGCCCCAGCCGGTATGCCCGGAGCTGAGCAGCCAGAGCGTCGCCGGAATCCACACCACCGGGGCGCCGATGGGGAGCACCGACAGGAACCCGGCCGTTGCCCCCAGTAGCAGCGGGCGCGGCACGCCCGACAGCCAAAGCCCGAACGCCGTCAGCAGCCCCTGCACGACGGCCGTCCCCAGGATGCCGTACACGGTGCCCCGCACCGTCAGCCCGGTGACGGCCACCAGCCGCGCCGCGTGGACCCCGGCGATCCGGTGCACGATGCGGTTCAGGTATGCGCCCAGGCTATCGCCCGACGCCCAGAAGAAGAACGCGATCAGCAGCGCGATGAGGAACTGCAGCAGGCCGCCCGCGATGCCGAGCAGGACGTTCAGCCCGTTCTCCGCGATCATGCCGAAATAGGGCTTGAAGAAGCTGACCATGACGCCGAGGTCCGCCGCCCAAACGTTCCAGTATTCCGCCAAGGCCACGCCGATGATCGGGATGCCGCCCAGCCAGCCGGGCGCGCTGGGCAGGCCGCCGCTGAGCGCGGCCTCGATCGAGCCGCGGAGCTGGTTCACGTCGTCCGCTCCGGCAGGCGCGGCCAACGCCAAAGGCAGCACAATCAGCACGGCCGTGAGCAGCACCATGATCCCGGCCGCCCAGCGCCGGCTCGCGCGGAGGTGGGTCCGCACCCAGGTGAACACCGGCCAGGTTGTGTAAACCAGGATTGCCGCCCACAGGATCGCCGACAGGAACGGGTGCAGCACCAGGACGCAGCCCACCGCGATGCCGACGAGCAACAGCCCCATCAGCAGGCGTTCCGCCACCAAATCCATGGGCTGCTTCATGCCCGGCGGTATCGTCCGCCCGTCCCCGGAAAGCAACTGGGTTAAGCAACTGGTTGTTCCGGGCCAGGCCGATGGTTAGCCTGACGTGAAACAGGAGGACCCCCATGCCGCGCCTGGCCGCCAACCTTTCGATGATGTTCAACGAAGTGCCCTTCCTCCAGCGGTTCGACGCTGCCGGCAAGGCCGGTTTCAAGGCTGTCGAGTTCCTGTTCCCCTACGAGCATCCAGCCGCCGAGATCCGCCGGCGGCTGGACGACGCCGGCCTGCGGCAGGTGTTGTTCAACATGCCGCCGGGCGACTGGGCGGGCGGCGAGCGCGGCATCGCCTGCCTGCCCGGCCGCGGGGCGGAGTTCCGCGACGGGGTGAAGACCGCGCTGGACTACGCCGGGGCGCTCGGCTGCGAGCTGGTGCATTGCATGGCGGGGATCGTGCCCGCCGGGGTGGCGCGCGGCACGGCGGCGGCGCTGTACGTCGCGAACCTCGCCTGGGCGGCGGAGCAGGCGTCGGCGCAGGGCGTGAAGCTCGTGATCGAGCCGATCAACCACCGCGACATGCCCGGCTTCTTCCTGAACACCCAGGAACAGGGTGCCGAGGTCGTGGCGGCGCTCGGCTTCGACCGGGTGGGGCTGCAGTTCGACATCTATCACTGCCAGGTGACGCAAGGCGACGTGACCAAACGGATGGAGGCGCTGCTGCCCAGCATCGCCCACATGCAGTTGGCCGACGTGCCGGGCCGCCACGAACCCGGCACCGGCGAGATCGGCTGGGAGTACGTGCTGGCCCGCATCGATGCGTTAGGGTACGGTGGATGGGTCGGTTGCGAATATCGCCCAGCAGGCGACACGACGGCCGGGCTGGCGTGGCGCAATCGCTTCAATGTCTGAATTTTAGAGGGCAATGCACGATTTAAGCGGCATATCTCACTTTATTTCTGCGAAGTTGATTGTAAGATAACGACGAATCAACTTCAGGCTGTTAAGAGAGTTGCCTCCGGGGGGGCGGTTGCAGTGCCCGCCCTTGGCCCGGTTGGAGGTGGGTATGCGGTTTGCAGAAATAGGACAGCAGCTTCGGGCATACCGGCTCGAATCCGGCTTGCGGGCGGAGGAGATCGCGGCACGGCTGGGCGTGTCCCGTGCGGCGCTTTACCGTTACGAGAAGGGCGAGGTCATCAAGCTCGACACGGTCAAACGCCTGGCGGAACTGCTCAAGGTCTCGCCGTTGTCCCTGCTGGGCATCGGAGTGGAGTACTACAGCCGCTCGGTCGGCTACTTCGAACGCATCCGGCAGATCGAGGAGTCGGCCGACCAGGTGCTGCAAGCCTACGGAGCGTGCCTTTATCTCATCACCTCGGACGCCTACGACGCGGCGGTCGCCGACGGCCTGAGCGAGGTCGCCAGCCAGTCCGGCACCGACACCGCGGCGTTCCGCACCAACGCAGACCAGGTGCTCGGCATCCTCGCCGCGCGGAAACGGATCTACGCGCAGCGCCGCCCGGGGATCATCGCGATCCTGTCCCCGCAGTCGGTCCAGAGCTTCCTCAGCCTGGGCGTGCTGGGAAGTCTCAAGCTGTCGGATGGGCTGCGGACGCGCTGCCGCCGGGTCGCGATGGCGGAGGTGCAGAATATCGCCGACCTCATGGAGACCGAGCCGATGGGGCTGCAGTTCGGCCTGCTTGCCTCGAACGAGGCGGCGAGCGGGTTCAGCATCTTCCGCACCCGCGACCGCGCGACCCTGGCCGCCAACCCGTTCCATGCCGACGGCCTGCCGTCCGCGCAGACCGGGGTCGCCATGATCACCGGCGCCGATGAGGCCATTGCCGCCCACCAGCGCGTGGCCGAAGCCATGTGGCGGGACGCCGTGAAAGGTCCGGCGGGCGCGGCACGCTTGCGGGACATCATGCGGGAGATGCTGACGAACCAGGCTTGAGCCGCGGGCTTTGTCGATGCGGGTGGTTCCAATGGCGTCCGTGCCGCTTTAGGGTCGGCTCATGGTCGCGATCCCTTCCCACCCCGACGTGCAGATCGTCTCGAACGAGACCGCGTGGAAAGGGCGGTTCTCGGTCGAACTGATCAAGTTCCGCCAGCGACGGTTCGACGGTGCGATGTCCGGGGTGCGGAGTTGGGAGCTGCTGTGCCGCGGCCGGGCCGCCGCCGTCTTGCCGTATGATCCCGTGACCGACCAGGTGGCGCTGATCGAGCAGTTCCGCCTGCCGGCGCTCGTCGCCGGCCTGGAGCCTGTGATGGTCGAGATCCCCGCCGGCCTGTGCGACGGGGCCGAGGACCCGGCGGCGACCGCAATGCGGGAAGCGCGGGAGGAGATGGGCCTCCCGGTCGATCTGCTGGAGCGCGTGGGGGATTTCCTGCTGACCCCCGGCGCGTCCGACGAGCGGTGCACCCTGTTCGCGGGCCGCATCCGCGCGCCGGAGGCCGGGCCGGATGGCATCATCGGCCGCGGTGGCCTGGACGCCGAGCAGGAGGACATCCGCGTCCGCCTGCGTCCCGCCGCGGACGCCATCGAGGCCGCGGCCGCCGGGCGCTACGCCAACTCCGTCACCGCCATCGCCCTGCTCTGGCTTGCCGTGAAACGGGACTGGCTGCGGACCCGATGGGCCGGCCGGTGACGCCGCAAACGTTTGCCGGAGGGGACGCCTGAGCATGGACCCGCTTGTCACCACGGAATGGCTGGCCGGCCAGCTCGGCGCCGCGGACCTCGTGGTGTTCGACGCGACGAAGTTCCTGCCGGGCGAGGGCAAGGACGGCGCGGAGGAGTTCGCCCGCGCCCATGTCCCCGGCGCCCGCTTCTTCGACATCGACGCCATCGCCGACCCCGACACGGCGCTGCCGCACATGGTGCCGTCGCCGGGCCGGTTCGAGCGGCTGATGGGCGAACTCGGCGTGTCAAACGCGAGCCGGGTCGTGTTCTATGACCAGAAGGGCATCGCCTCCTCGCCGCGCGGCTGGTGGATGATGGGGCTGTTCGGCCATGACGGGGCCTTCGTGCTGGACGGCGGGCTGCCGAAATGGCTGCGGGAAGGACGCCCGGTCGAAGCCGGTTCGCCGAACCCGCCCGCGCCGGCCACGTTCCGGGCGAGCTTCCGTGCCGCCCGGCTGCGCGGGATCGGCGACATGCGGGCCGGGACGGACGACCGGGTGCTGGACGCGCGCCCGGCCGGGCGCTTCGCCGGCACCGCCCCAGAGCCGCGGGCGGGGCTGCCCAGCGGCCATATGCCCGGCAGCCGCAACGTGCCGTCCACAAGCCTGCTGCACCCGGACGGCACGATGCTCGACCCCGCCGCCCTGCGCGCCGCCTTTGCCGCCGTGGGCGCGGAGGGCGCACGCTCCGTCGTCACGAGCTGCGGCTCGGGGATCACCGCGACCATCTTGAGCCTCGGCCTGCTGCGCGCCGGGCTGCCGCAGGGCGCCGTGTACGACGGCTCCTGGACCGAATGGGCCGGTCGGCCCGACACCATGAAAGAAACCGATTGATGCCCGACGACCAAGTCCCCCGCAGCCGTCCGCAGGCGCTGGCGACCCGCCTGTCCCACGCCGGACGCGCCGGCACGCGGGTGCGCGGCTTCGTGAACCCGCCGCTGCTGCGCGGCTCCACCATGCTGTATCCGAGCTGCCAGGAACGCCAGGCCGCCGGCGCGACCCGGCTGGATCAGGCGCTGAACTACGGCGTGATGGGCAACCCCACGCACCACGCGCTGGAGGACGTGATCGCGGAGGTGGAGGGCGGCACGCGCTGCCAGATCGTGTCCTCCGGCCTCGCCGCGGTGACGACGCCGCTGCTGGCCTACCTGAAGGCCGGCGATCACTGCCTGGTGCCCGACAGCGTGTACGGCCCGACCCGGACGTTCTGCGACGGCATGTTGGCGCGGCTTGGGGTCGAGACGACCTACTACCGCGCGGACATCGACGCCGCGGGGATCACGGCGCTGATGCGTCCGAACACCGCGGTGCTCTACCTCGAAAGCCCCGGCAGCCACACCTTCGAGGTGCAGGACGTGCCCGCCTTGGCCGGGGCCGCCCATGCACGCGGCGCCAAGGTGCTGATGGACAACACCTGGGGCATCCACTTCTTCCAGCCGTTCCGGCATGGCGTGGACGTGTCGATCCAGGCGCTCACCAAATACGTCGTCGGCCATTCGGACGTGCTGCTGGGCAGCGTGACCACGGCGGCCGACGAGGATTGGGAGCGGGTGCGGACGGCCGCGCTCGCCTTGGGCCAGTATGCCAGCCCCGACGACTGCTGGCTGGCGCTCCGCGGCGTGCGGACCATGGGCCTGCGGCTGCAGCACCAGATGCGGTCCGGCCTCGCCATCGCCGAGTGGTTCGCCGGGCGTCCGGAGGTGGCGGGCGTGCTGCACCCTGCCCTGCCCGGCGCACCCGGCCATGAGCTGTGGAAGCGCGACTTCACCGGCGCGTGCAGCCTGTTCGGCGTGGTGTTCCAGCCGGAGTTCAGCACCGCCGCCACATGCGCCATGATCGACAGCCTGGAGCTGTTCGGCATCGGCGCGAGCTGGGGCGGCTTCGAGAGCCTGGTGCTGCCGACCACGGGCCACATCGTGCGGACCGCCGGCGCCTGGGACTATGACGGACCCGTGGTGCGGTTCCATATCGGGCTGGAGGACACCGGCGACCTGATCGCCGACCTGGACCGCGGCCTCGCCGTGCTGCGGGCGCACCCGGGCTGATGGCAATATTCGACGACATCCAGTTCGACGCCGCGGGCCTGGTGGCGGCGGTGGCGCAGCAGCACGACACCGGCGAGGTGTTGATGCTGGCCTGGATGAACCGCGACGCGGTGGCGGAAACGCTGGCAACCGGCCGCGTCTGCTACTGGAGCCGCAGCCGCGGGGCGTTGTGGCGCAAAGGCGAGACCTCCGGGCAGACGCAGCGCCTGGTCGAGTTGCGGGTCGATTGCGACGGCGACGCGCTGCTGCTGCGGGTGGACCAGCACGGGGTCGCCTGCCACACCGGGCATCGGTCCTGCTTCTACCGCGCGGCGCAGGGCGATGCGCTGGTCGAGACGGCGGCGGCGTTGGTGGCGCCCGCGGACCTCTACGGCTGAACCGGCTCGGTCCGTAGGACCGCCGCCACCGGCAACGGGCCGTACAGGTGCGGGAACGGGTCGCGCCCGGGTTCGCTGATCTCCCAACGCAGGTCGCCGAGCTTCGCCGGGTCGATGTGCAGCAGCACCAGGCCGGTCCGCCCGGCGAAGTGCCGGCCCAGGACGTAATCGAGCTGCGCCGGCGTGCACAGATGCAAGAAGCCGTCCTGCGCCAGCATCGGCGGCGCGTGCAGGCCGGACCGCTGGGCCTCCGCCCAAGCCTCCGCCGAGGTGACGTGCAGCAAGTCCATCGGTGCTTCCATCCCGCCGTGTTGCGCCGGTTCCGGGCGCCCCCTATGCAGTCCGGCATGGGTCCTGACAAGCCGCGATGCCGCTGATCTACCTCGTCGCGGGAGAGGCCAGCGGCGACGTGCTGGGCGCCCGCCTGATGGCCGCCATCCGCGCCCAGCGACCCGGCGCCGAGTTCGCCGGCGTCGGTGGCCCGCGGATGGCGGAGCAGGGCCTCGACAGCCTGTATCCCCTCGCCGACCTCGCGGTGATGGGCATCGTCGAAGTCCTGCCCCGCGTGCGCCTGCTGCGCCGCCGCCTGGCGGAGACGCTTGCCGACATCGCGCGCCTCAAGCCCGACGTCCTCGTCACCATCGACAGCCCCGGCTTCACCCACCGCATCCTGGCCGCCGCGGCGAAGCTCGACATCCCGCGCGTGCACTACGTCGCCCCGCAGGTCTGGGCCTGGCGCGCGCACCGGGTGCGGCACTACCCGGGCCTGTGGGACAAGCTGCTGTGCCTGCTGCCGTTCGAGCCGGACTGGTTCGCGCGGCACGGCCTTCCCGCCACCTTCGTCGGCCACCCCGTGCTGGAGTCGGGCGCCGGCCAGGGCGACGGCACGCGGTTCCGCCAGGCGCATGGCCTGGACCCGCGGCAGCCGGTGCTGATCCTGATGCCCGGCAGCCGCCGGTCGGAAGCGCCGCGCCTGCTCCCGGTGTTCGGCGCGACGCTGAAGCGCCTGATGCTGCACGAGCCAGCTTTGCGCCCGGTGCTCCCGGTGTCGCCCGCCGTCGCCGACGTGGTGCGGCGCGCCGCGGCAAGCTGGCCGATCCAGCCGCTGATCGTGACGGAGCTGGCCGACAAGCACGACGCCTACGCCACCGCCGCCGCCGCGCTCACCAAGTCCGGCACCTCGACGCTGGAGCTGGCGCTGGCCGGGGTGCCGATGGCCGTGACCTACCGGGTCAACCCGATGTCCGCCGCCATGGCCCGGCGCATGATCCGCGTGCCGTACGTCGCGATGCTCAACCTGCTGGCCGGGCACGCGGTGGTGCCGGAACTGCTGCAGCAGGACTGCACGGCCGAGACGCTGGGCCGCCATGCGCTCGACCTGCTGCGCGGCGGCGCCGCGGCCACGGCGCAGCGGGACGCCTTTCCCGGCATCCTGGACAGCCTGCGCCCGCCCGAAGGCGCCCCCTCAGAGGCCGCCGCCCGCGAGGTGCTGCAGGTCATGGATCAGGCCGGACGCCAGCGCACGGCGGCGTGACGCCTCCATGCTCTCGGCCACGTCCAGCGCCGCCGACAGCGCGCGGCGCCCGGCGGCGGCGTCCACCACCACCGGGGCGCCGTCGAGGCACGCGCCCACGAACGCCTCGTGCTCCGCCGCCATGGCGTCGCCCTCCGTCCAGTTGACCTCTTCCCGCCGGTAGCCGCCGGTGCCGGGCAAGGGCAGGCCGCGCTCCCGGCCGATCATCACCAGCTTGCGCGCCACGAAGTCGGCCGAAAGGTAGCCCTCCTGCGAGAACAGCCGCATCTTGCGCTCGGTCTTGAGCGAGATGCGGCTCGCGGTGATCGTGGCGACGCAGCCGTTCTCGAACCGCACCCGGGCGTTGGCGATGTCCTCGAGCGGGCTGGACACCGCGGCGCCCACCGCATCCACGCTGCTGATCGGGCTGTCCACCAGGGCGAGCACGAGGTCGAGGTCGTGGATCATCAAATCGAGGATCACCGACACGTCGGTGCCGCGCGGCTTGTAGGGGGCGATCCGCGCCGCCTCGATGTACAGCGGCCGGGTGATCCGGGCGGAGATGGCGCGGTGCTCCGCCGAGTAGCGCAGCAGGTGCCCGACCTGCAGCACCAGGCGGCGGTCCCGGCCCAGCGCCGCCAGGGCGTCGGCCTGCGCCAAGGTGGCGGCCATCGGCTTCTCGATCAGCACGTGCCGCCCGGCCTCCAGCGCCTGCGTCGCCAGCGCGAAGTGCGCCTCCGCCGGCGCCGCCACGATCACGGCGTCGCAGGCCGACAGCAGCTCGGCCCACGGCATCGCGGCCGCATCCCCGGCCTCCCGCCCCACGGCGGCGGCGCGGGCGTGGTCCGGGTCGAACAGGCCCGCCAGCACCGCGCGTGCGCTTTTCGCCACCTTCAGCGCGTGGAACCGCCCGAAATGCCCGGCGCCGGCGACGCCGATGCGTAAGGGATGCTGGATCATGCCCCCGCTGTAGCAGCCCCGGCCCCCTGCGGCCAGGCGCAGGCTTGCGTCCGTCTCTTGCGTCTCCCTGGGGACCTCGGCATACCCGGGGCCTTCGCATCCGGGGGACCGCGCCTGCCATGATGTACTTCAGCCGCCTCAAGATCGCGCTGATCCTCGGCGTCTGCGTCCTGGGCGCGCTGCTCTGCCTGCCCAACCTGCTGCCGGCGCCGGCAAGCTGGCTGCCGTGGCAGCAGGTGCACCTGGGCCTCGACCTGCGCGGCGGCAGCTACCTGCTGCTGGAGGTCGATATGGCGGCGGTGGTGCGCGAGCGGCTGGACAGCATGGCGGACGGCGCGCGCACGGCGCTGCGCGGCAAGGTGACGGGCTTCCAGCCGCCGCAGCCACAGCCGGCGCAGGACCGCGTGCTGATCCGCATCAGCCCCGGCCCGCAGCAGGACGAGGCGGTGCGCCTGCTGCGGGAGGCTGCGACCTCCGCCGGGCCAGCCGAGTACGACGTGACGGTCCAGGACAACGAGGTCGCGCTGTCCCTGTCCCCTGCCGCCCTCCGCGACCGCGCCAACTCCGCCGTGCTGCAATCCATCGAGATCATCCGCCGCCGCATCGACGAGACCGGCGTCCTCGATCCCGTCATTACCCGGCAGGGCGCCGACCGCATCGTCGTGCAGTTGCCCGGCGTCGAGGACCCGAACCGCATCAAGGAGCTGCTCGGACGCACTGCACGCATGACCTTCCGTTTGCTGGACGAGACGGCGAACCTCGGCGCGGCGCCGCCGCCCGGCGTGGACTTCTTGCCGATGGAGGGCCAGCCCAATGTGAAGGAGCCGGTGCGCCGCCGGGTCGAGGTGGACGGCGCGAGCCTGACCGACGCGCGCCCGGGCCAGGACAGCCAGAACGGGCGCTGGGTGGTGAACTTCACCTTCGACAGCGTGGGCGCCCGGCGCTTCGGCGACGTGACCAACGCCAACGTCGGCCGCCGCTTCGCCATCGTTCTGGACGACAAGGTAATCAGCGCCCCGGTGATCCAGACGCCGATCACCGGCGGGCGCGGCCAGATCAGCGGCAACTTCAACGCCCGCAGCGCCCAGGACCTCGCGGTGCTGCTGCGCGCCGGCGCCCTCCCCGCCCCGCTCACCGTGGTCGAGGAGCGAAGCGTCGGGCCGGAGCTGGGCGCCGACAGCATCCGCAACGGCGCCATCGCGCTGGCGGTCGGCTTCCTGCTGGTGATCGCCTACATGGCGGTGTTCTACGGGCTGTTCGGCTGGTTCGCCAACGTGGCGCTCCTGGTCAACCTGGTCTTGCAGATCGGGCTGCTGTCGCTGATCGGGGCGACGCTCACCTTGCCGGGCATGGCGGGCATCCTGCTGACGCTCGGGGTCGCCGTGGACGCGAACATCCTCATCAACGAGCGGGTGCGGGAAGAGGTGCACAACGGACGCAGCCCGCTCAACGCGCTGGAAACCGGGTTCCGCCGGGCCTACAGCACCATCATCGACAGCAACGCGACCGCGTTCCTGGCGCACGTCATGCTGTTCGTGTTCGGCTCCGGCCCGGTGCGCGGCTTCGCTGTCACCATCACGGTCGGCATCGTCACCACCTTGTTCACCGCGACCCTGTTCGCCCGCATGTTGACGGTGCGCTGGTACGTCGCGACCAAGCCTGCCCTGTTGCCGGTGTAGCCCCGATGTTCCTCCGCCCCCTGTTCCGGCTGGTTCCGGATCACACGACCATCAAGTTCATGCGGGGGCGCTACATCGGCCTCGCGACCTCCGCCGTGCTGTCGCTGCTGTCGCTGGGGCTGTTCTTCTACCCGGGCCTGCACCTCGGCATCGACTTCCGCGGCGGCGTGGTGATGGAGGTCCGCACGCCCGGCCCGGCCGACTTCGGCAAGATCCGCGCGGCGCTCAACACGGCCCAGGTCGCGCAGGCCGGGCTGCAGCGCTTCGGCGGCGCGGACCAGGTCATCATCCGCATGGACCCGCAGGGCGACGAGAAGTCCACCCAGGCGACCGTCGCCCGCGTGCGCCAGGCGCTCGACGCGGCGCAGCCCGGCAGCCGCATCGTCCGCACCGACGCGGTGGGCGCCGCCGTGTCCTCCGAGCTGTTCCGCAACGGCATGTTGGCGCTCGGCATCAGCCTGCTGATGATCCTGGTGTACATCTGGTTCCGCTTCGAGTGGCAGTTCGCGGTGGGCGCCGTCGTGACCCTGATCCTCGACGTGACCAAGGCCATCGGCTTCCTGTGCGTGACCCGGATCGAGTTCGACCTGGTGATGGTGGCGGCGATCCTGACCGTGATCGGCTACTCCACCAACGACAAGGTGGTCGTGTATGACCGGATGCGGGAGAACCTTCGCAAGTTCAAGACCATGCCGCTCCGCCAGCTCATCGACCTGTCGATCAACGAGACGCTGAACCGGACGCTTGGCACCTCGATGACGGTGTTCCTGGCGAGCTTGCCGCTGGCGCTGTTCGGGGGGGCGTCGCTGTCGGGGTTTGCGCTGATGATGCTGTTTGGCATCGTGGTGGGCACGTCGTCCTCGATCTTTATTGCGGCGCCGATCTTGCTGTTGTTGGGGGAGAACCGGCTGCGGCGGGATGCTCAGGCGGTGCCGGTGGTGGCGGGGCGAAAGGCGTAGCACTAAGACTTCTGCCTTTTTATTGTAAGGAATTATACGCTATATTGTTGCTTCCAAATTGTGCTTCATGGCGCTGATGTTGACCCTGGGCGAACGACCGCCTCTTTGATCGTCACAGATGTTGACGTGCGAGGTTTATAGCCGCTGCGATGGATAGGGGATCTCCTAAGATGCTTAATATTATGCTTAGCGTCCCCATAATCTTTAGGCTGATTGCCTCTATCTTTCTGTTTATGGGAGCAGCCATCTTCCTTATGTATTTAATAAGTTACAAACGTCCATTTGATATCTATCTTACGTCTTTTGGTTTCTCTCTAGCTGTTATAATGACTATGATAGTGTCTATATGGGCTTATGCGATCGGAGCTATTGACGAGCATGGAGTCTATCAAGGGCAAACTGGGCAATTCTTATCTCGTTTACTGAATTTCAGTCTTGGATTATCTGAAGAGATATGGCTGATAATATTGTCCTTAGTACTACTTATAATCCCACAAATTATGTCGTATGTTATAAGTGGTTTTTTTGGAAGTGCATCCAATCCTCTGTTTGTTAGAGAGGGAATAGAGATCGGTTTCTGGTTTATGGTAAAATCTTTTCCTACTGTAGCCGGGATTTTAATGGGACTAACCTTAGTAGGGGGCTTCCTAAAATGGCCTCATTTTGATGATATTGGAATTTCTCGCTTGGTTTTGTTATCTTCTGTTCTCATATTTTCTTGCTATCTTGCAATATTTATCTATATTGATTTTCACATGTTGATCAGTATTTTTCCTCTTCGGCTGAGAAATCTCGGTCAACGGCTGCATGGATGGTTTACGAGGCGCTCCCGATCTCCAAAGATACCAGGTCAGTCCTAGGGTGCGCCTCATTTGGTCTTTGCCCGATGTGGTGATGACATAGAACGAGTGCGCGATTCACGCTTAGCCACACGAAGCACGAACACCGGAATACGGAACCGTAGTCTCAGTCCAAGCGGCGAGGTGTCCTATCCTTCCCGCCCTGCAGAATGCTCCCGGTTCCCCGACCAAACCACCTGGTACAGTGCCACAATCTCCTCCTTCGTCGGCACTCTCGGGTTGTTCTCAGGGCTACCCGAAGCCAAAGCCTGCTCCGCCATCACCTCTACCCGCGCATCCCAAGCCGCCTTATCAATCCCAAACCCGCCAGGCGTCGGCACGTCCAGGTCCCGGTTCAACTGGGCCAACCCGTCTGCCAGCTTCTCAGCCGCCACCTCGTCGGGGTCGCCCGGCAGCGCAAACCCAATCCGCCGCGCCGCCTCGGCATACCGTCCCTGCGCCGCCTCCAGTCCAAACCGCGTGACCGCCGGCAGCAGCATGGCATTGGACAATCCATGCGGCACATGGAACGCCGCCCCAATCGGCCGCGACATCCCATGCACCAACGCCACCGAGCTGTTGCAGAACGCGATCCCCGCCTGCATCGCCCCCAGCATCATCGCCTCCCGCGCCGGGGCATGGTCCGGCTCGGCGTAGGCGGTCCGCAGGTTGGCGCCGATCAGCGCCATCGCCGCCAGCGCCTGCGTGTCCGAATACGGGTTCGCCCGGCGGGACACGTACGCCTCCAGCGCGTGGGTCAGGCTGTCCACCCCGGTGTCGGCGGTGATGCGTTTCGGCACGGTGAAGGTCAGCTCGTAATCCACCACCGCCGCCAGCGGCAGCGCGCCCATGCCGGTGATCAGCATCTTCTCGCCGCGCTCCGTGTCGGTAATCACGGTGAAGCGCGTCGCCTCGCTGCCGGTGCCGGCCGTGGTGGGCACCGCGATCACCGGCAGCCCGGCCGCGTCCGCCTGCACCGGCACCTTGAAGTCGCGCATGTGCGACCCGGCGCCGGTCGCCCGCCCATGCGCCAGGATCGACATCGCCTTCGCCGTGTCGATGGGCGACCCGCCGCCGAACCCGATCAGGCAATCGTACAGCCCGGCCTGCAGCAGCGCCGCGCCGGCGTCGATCACGGTGTCCGTCGGCTCCGGCACAGTGTCGCTGAACACCGCGCACGCAAGCCCGGCCGCCTCCAACGGGTCCAGGCAGCGGCGCACCAGGCCGGAGCGGACCATGTAGGGGTCGGTGACGACCAAGGGGCGCGACAGGCCGAACTTGGCCAGCACGCGTGCGACCTCCTGGACAGCGCCGCCGCCCACCAGCATCAGCCGGGGCGAGACGAGCGTGGCGCTCATAGGACTGCCTGCTGCGCGGCCCGGCGGTCGGCATACAGCGCCAGGCGCCGCGCTGCCGCCGGGGCGGCGCCCAGCGCCGCCGCCATAGCCGCCCGGGGCGGCCGGGCCGCCG
>CAXTTB010000045.1:0-5093 GCA_964246905.1 uncultured Acetobacteraceae bacterium
CTCCAGCACCGCGGACGGGTTCAGCGCGTAGCCGGACCCGCCCAGCCCCGAGAAGAACGCATCCCGCTGCAGGTCCCACGCGCCAGGGAACGCCGGCGAGGAAGGCGGCCGGACCAGCGCCCGCACCTGCACCCGGTCCCCCGCCCCCATTGCGGCCGTGTCCAGCCGCTGCAGGCGGACCCGCACCATCCGCGCCAAGGGCGGCGCATCCGGCTCCAGACGCACGTCGGACATCGTGATCCGGCGCCCCGCTGGCAACAAGTCCACGCCGCGCACCATGCCGGTCAGGACCACGGCCCGCGTCGGCAACGGCTCCATGGGCAACGCGCGCCAGGTGGCAACCTGGCCCGACAGGAAGCCGAGCGCCGCGAACAGGCCCGCCAACCCCAAGGCCCGCAGCACCGCCAGGCGCCAGCCGGCGACGCAGGCCAGGAGCGCGCTCAGCGCCGCTGCCGCCCCGGCCCAAGCGTTCGGCTCCGCCTGCAGGTCGAAGTAGGCCACCACGCCGGCGCCCATGGAAACCGCGAGCCAAGGCACGAAGCGCCCGCGCTCCGCCTCGATCCAGCTCTGCCACCGGGCTTGCAGCCATGCCGCCTGAAACGCCCCGAGCGCCGCGATTGCCTGTTGCACAGCCCCTCCTTACGCTATCGTAGCGAGCGGCCGCTCTCGACGCCACCCTCCGGCGTGTTAGACAGCGCCCATGACCGTCCGCACCCGTTTCGCCCCCAGCCCGACCGGCCAGCTCCACATCGGCGGCGCCCGCACGGCGCTGTTCAACGTCCTGTTCAGCCGTCACCACGGCGGCGAGTACCTGCTGCGGATCGAGGACACCGACCGGGAGCGCAGCACCGCGGCGAACACGCAGGTCATCCTGGACGCGCTGGACTGGCTCGGCCTGCCGCCCGACCAGCCCCCGGTGTTCCAGTCCACCCGGCAGGCCCGCCACGCCGAGGTGGCGCAGGAGATGCTGAAAAACGGCCACGCCTACCTGTGCTTCTGCACCCCGGAGGAGCTACGGGAGATGCGGGAACGCGCGATGGCCGAGGGCCGCCCGCCCCGCTACGACGGGCGCTGGCGGGACCGCGATCCCGCCGAGGCCCCGCCCGGCGTCAAGCCCGTCATCCGGTTGCGCGCGCCGCAGGAGGGCGAGACCGTGGTGGACGACCTGGTGCAGGGCAGCGTCCGCGTCGCCAACAGCGAGCTGGACGACATGATCATCCTGCGCAGCGACGGCACGCCGACCTACCTGCACGCCGTGGTGGTGGACGACCACGACATGGCGATCACCCACGTGATCCGCGGCGACGACCACATGACCAACACGTTCCGTCAGATCCAGATCTATCACGGCATGGGCTGGGACCTGCCCCGCTTCGCCCATTTGCCGATGATCCACGGCCCGGACGGCGCCAAGCTGTCGAAGCGGCACGGCGCCGTCAGCGTGCTGGAGTACCGCGAGCAGGGCTTCCTGCCGGAGGCGCTGTGCAACTACCTGCTCCGTCTCGGCTGGGGGCATGGCGACGCCGAGGTGCTGGACCGCGAGGAGGCGGTCCGCCTGTTCGACCTGGACGGCGTCGGCAAGGCGGCGGCGCGGATGGACTTTTCCAAGCTGCAGCATATCAACGGCGTCTGGCTGCGCCGGGCCGAGGACGACCGGCTGACGCGGGAAGTTGTCGGGCGGCTTGCGGCGACCCACGGTTTGCACGCGGACGCCACTGGGACGGCCCGCATCCGGGCGCTGATGCCCGGGTTGAAAGAGCGTGCCAAGACATTGGCCGACCTCACTGAAAGCGCTGCCTTCTTGCTGCGGCCTACCCCCTTGCCGTTCGAGCCGAAGGCGCTGGCCCTGCTAACCCCTGAAAGCAAGGCGACGCTCCGCCAGGTCGCCCCGGTCCTCGACGCCACCGACTTCACATCGCCGGCGCTGGACGCGGCGTTGCGGCAGTTCGCGGAGGCGGCCGGCCGCAAGCTCGGCCAGGTGGCGCAGCCGCTCCGCGCCGCGCTGACCGGCAGCACCATGAGTCCCGGGATCGACGAGACGCTCGCTGCCCTCGGCCGCGAAGAGGCGCTGGCCCGCATCGCGCTCGCCGCCGCCTGATGCGCTACCCGCACCGCCACTTGCTGGCCATCGAGGGGCTGCATCCGCCCGAGATCGCCACCCTGCTCGACCTGGCCGAGAGCTACGTGCTGCTGAACCGCTCCGGCAAGACACAGCGCGACCTGCTGCGGGGCCGTACGCTGATCAACCTGTTCTACGAGGACAGCACCCGCACGCGGACGAGCTTCGAGCTCGCGGGCAAGCGGCTGGGCGCGGATGTCATCAACATGTCGGTCTCCACCAGCAGCGTGAACAAGGGCGAGACCCTGCTCGACACCGCCGCCACGCTCAACGCCATGCGCTGCGACCTGCTGGTGGTCCGCCATGACCAGTCCGGGGCGCCGAACCTCCTGGCGCAGAAGGTCTCCTCCGCCGTGATCAACGCGGGCGACGGCACGCACGAGCACCCGACGCAGGCGTTGCTGGACGCGCTGACGCTGCGCCGCCGCCGGGGCACGCTGGAGGGCCTGCTGGTGGCGATCTGCGGCGACGTGCTGCACAGCCGGGTCGCCCGGTCGAATATCCACCTGCTCGGGACCATGGGCTGCCGGGTGCGCGTGGTCGGGCCGCCGACCCTGATCCCCGCCGCCGCGGCGGCCCTGGGGGTCGAGGTGTTCCATGACATGCAGGCCGGGCTGCAAGGCGTTGATGTCGTGATGATGCTCCGGCTGCAGCGGGAGCGCATGGCGCGCGGCCTGGTGCCCAGCGCCCGCGAGTACTTCCGCTTCTTCGGGCTGGACGCGGCCAAGCTCGCCGCTGCCAAGCCCGATGTGCTGGTGATGCACCCCGGCCCGATGAACCGCGGCGTCGAGATCGACAGCGCCGTCGCCGACGATCCTCTGCACAGCGTGATCGGCGAGCAGGTGGAAATGGGTGTCGCTGTCCGTATGGCCGTGCTGGACACGCTGTCCCGGGGCGGGTCGCGCAATGGCTGACCTGCTGCTCACCAACGTCCGTCTCATCGACCCTGCGAGCGGCCTCGACCAGCCGGGCGAGCTTCTAGTGCAGGGCGGCCTGATCGCCGATCTGGGGCCGAGCCTCGGTCGGCCCGACGTGCCGACGCTCGACGGCGACGGCGCGGTCCTGTGCCCGGGCCTCGTGGATATGCGCGCCGCTCTGGGCGAGCCAGGCTACGAGTATCGCGAAACCATCGCCTCCGCCGCCGCTGCCGCGGCGTCGAGCGGCATCACCACGCTCGCCGCCTTGCCCGACAGCCTGCCGGCCATCGACGACCCGGCGCTGGTCCGCCTGCTGCGCGCCCGCGGCGAGGAGACCGGCAGCCTCACCATCCTGCCCTACGGCGCCGTGACCCGCGGCTGCCACGGCAAGGAGATGGCAGAGATCGGCCTGCTGCGCGAGGCCGGCGCCGTCGCCTTCACCGACGGGCGGCGCGCGCTCGGCGACGCCCGGATGATGCGTCTCGCCCTGTCCTACGCCCATGGCTTCGGCGCTCGCATCGTGCAGCACCCGGAGGACCCGGCGCTGGCCGATGGTGGTGCTGCGACCGAAGGCGAGCTTGCGACCCGGCTGGGCCTGCCGGGCATCCCCGCCGCGGCGGAGGCCATCCTGGTCGCCCGCGACATCCGCCTGGCCCAGCTTACCGGCGGCGCCTTGCACTTCGCCCATGTCTCAACGGCGGAGGCCCTGATGCTGATCCGCCGCGCGAAGCAGGACGGCATCGACGTGACCTGCGACACCGCGCCGCCCTATTTCGACCTGAACGAGACGGCCATCGGCGACTTCCGCACCTACGCCAAGCTGTCCCCGCCGCTGCGTCCGGAGGCGGACCGGGTGGCGGTCTGCGCGGCGCTTGCGGACGGCACGGTCGATGCCGTCGCCTCCGACCATCAGCCGCGGGACGCCGATGACAAGCGCCTGCCCTTTGCGCTGGCCTCGCCCGGCGGCGCGGGGCTTGCGACCCTGTTGGGGGTGACGCTGGCCCAGGTGCATGGCAACGGGCTGCCTTTGTCGCGGGCGCTCGACCTGCTGACCGCCCGGCCCGCCCGGGTGCTGGGCATCGAGGCCGGGCGCCTTGGCAAGGGCTTGCCGGCCGACCTGTGTCTGTTCGATCTCGAACGCATCTGGAAGGTCGAGGCCGGTCTGCTGCCCGGCAAGGCGCCGAACACGCCGTTCGACGGGCGCGCCTTGGAGGGCCGGGTGGTCGGCACCTGGAAAGCCGGGCGGCGGGTGTTCGGATGAGCGACGCCCTCATGACGGTTGGCATTGCCGTGGCGGCCTACCTGGTCGGGTCCGTCCCGTTCGGCTGGCTCCTGTCGCGGGCGGCCGGACTTGGGGATATCCGGACCATTGGGTCCGGCAACATCGGGGCGACCAACGTGCTGCGCACCGGGCGGCGCGATATCGCGGCGCTGACTTTGGCGCTGGACGCGGCGAAGGGCGCAGTCGCCGTGCTGGCGGCGGCGCGATGGGCCGGGCCGGGCTGGGCGCTGCTCGCTGGGGTTCTGGCGGTCGTTGGCCATTGCACGTCGGTCTGGATGCGCGGCCAGGGCGGCAAGGGCGTCGCGACCGGGCTTGCGGTCATCCTCGCGACCGCCTGGCCGGTCGGCTTGGCCTGTTGTGCCGCCTGGCTGGCGGCGGCGCGGCTCAGCCGGCTGTCCTCCGCTGGGGCGCTCGCCGCTTTCTTGGTGGCGCCGGCGCTGATGCTGATTTGGCGGGGTCCGGCGGCCGGAATCGCAGTTACGGCCGTGAGCGCCGTCGTGTTTTGGCGTCATTCCGCCAACATCCGCCGGCTGCTGGCCGGCACCGAGCCGCGGATCGGCCAAGGACGATGACCGGACCCATGACCGAAGCCGAGCTGCTCAACCGCCTGCGCCTGGCCCGCACGGAGGGCGTTGGGCCGGCGACCTACCGCCGCCTGCTGCAACGCTTCGCCACGGCTGCGGAGGCGCTGGACGCATTGCCGGGCCTTGCCAGCGCCGGGGGGCGGGCTGCGGCGCCCGCGAGAGCGTTGGCAAAGCTGAAGCCGTGTCGGGAT
>CAXTTB010000045.1:5103-13684 GCA_964246905.1 uncultured Acetobacteraceae bacterium
CGGCTGCACCGCTGCGCCCGGGCGGCGGCGGGGCGGGACGCAGTGCCGGGCCGGGCCCGCGCGGGGGGGCGGGCGGCGGCGCCCGCGGCCCCGGCGCTCGGCGCCGTGCGCCGGGAGATGGACAGCGTGGCCAAGCTCGGCGGGCGCATCCTGGTGCTGGGCGGGCCGGACTACCCGCCGCTCCTGGCGCTGATGGATACGGCGCCGCCCGCCATCGCCGTGCTGGGCGACGTGACGGCGCTCGACGCGCGGGCGGTGGCCATGGTGGGCGCGCGCAACGCCTCCGCCAACGGCCAGCGGGTGGCGGAGATCCTGGCGGCAGACCTCGCCTCGGCCGGGCTGGTCGTGGTGTCCGGCATGGCGCGGGGCATCGACGCGGCGGCGCATGGCGGGGCGCTCAGCACCGGCCGCACCGTGGCCGCCATCGCCAGCGGCATCGACGTCGCCTACCCGACCGAGAACAAGGCGCTGCAGCAGCGCGTGGCGGAGGACGGCGCGGTGGTGGCGGAAGCCCCGTTCGGCACCGCCCCGCAGGCCCGGCATTTCCCCCGGCGCAACCGGGTGATTGCCGGGCTGTCGCTCGGCGTCGTGGTGGTGGAGGCCGCGCCGCAGTCCGGCAGCCTGATCACCGCGCGCATCGCCCAAGACGAGGGCCGGGAGGTGTTCGCGGTGCCCGGCTCGCCGCTCGACCCGCGGTGCCGCGGCTCCAACGACCTGATCCGCTCCGGCGCCTACCTGACGGAGAGCGCCGCGGACGTGCTGGCCAACCTGCCGGACCATCCGACCCGGCAGGGCTTGGCGCGGTCGCCCCTGTTCGCCCGCGGCCAGCCACCCGGCATGGCCGAACCGCCTCCAGAGGGTTTCGGCGACGTTCCAGACCCGGAGGCAGTACGCCGCCGGGTCATGGAGTTGCTCAGTCATTCACCCACGGCGGTTGACGATCTGGTGCGGCGCTGCCAGTTCTCCGCTTCGGCCGTGCTTGCGGCGCTGCTCGAGCTGGAGCTGGCCGGTCGAGTCGAGATGCTGGCGGGCAACCAGGCGGCACTTGCCGGCTGAGCCTTGCGTGTTGCTTCATATTCGTGTCCTACGCCTTTGTAAAGGATGCCATGACTGACGTTGTCGTCGTCGAATCGCCCGCCAAGGCCAAGACCATCAACAAGTACCTCGGCGGCGGCTACACCGTGCTCGCGAGCTTCGGCCACGTCCGCGACCTGCCGCCGAAGGACGGCAGCGTACGGCCGGAGCAGGACTTCGCGATGGACTGGGCAGCCGACGAGCGCGGCAACCGCCAGGTCGCGGCCATCGCCAAGGCGCTCAAGGGCGCGCACACCCTGTATCTCGCCACCGACCCGGATCGCGAGGGCGAGGCGATCAGTTGGCACGTCCGCGCCATGCTGGAGGACAAGAAGGCGCTGCGCGGCGTCAACGTGCGGCGCATCACCTTCAACGAGATCACCCGCTCCGCCATCCAGTTCGCCATCGAGCACCCGCGCGAGCTGGACCAGCCGCTGATCGAGGCCTACCTGGCCCGGCGCGCGCTCGACTACCTCGTCGGCTTCACCCTGTCCCCGGTTCTATGGCGCAAGCTGCCCGGCAGCCGCAGCGCCGGGCGGGTGCAGTCGGTGGCGCTCCGCATGGTGTGCGAGCGCGAAGCCGCCATCGAGTCGTTCCGGCCACAGGAATATTGGACGGTCGAGGCGCATTTCCTGACGCCCTCCGGCGCCCCGTTCACCGCGCGGCTGACCCACCTGGACGGCAAGCGGCTGGACCAGTTCGACCTGAACACGGAGGCGCTGGCCCACGCCGCCAAGGCTGCGGTCGAGGCGGACGCCTTCACGGTTTTGAGCGTGGAGCGCAAGCGGGTCAAGCGGCACCCGCCCGCGCCGTTCACCACCTCCACCCTGCAGCAGGAGGCCAGCCGCAAGCTCGGCATGGGCGCGCAGGCCACCATGCGCTGCGCGCAGCAGCTCTACGAGGGCGTCGATCTCGGCGGCGAGACGGTCGGCCTGATCACCTACATGCGGACCGACGGCGTGCAGATGGCCCGCGAGGCGATGATGGCGATCCGCGAGCATGTCGGGGAAACCTACGGCAAGGACTACGTGCCCGCGACCGCCCGCGAGTACGCCAGCAAGGCGAAGAACGCCCAGGAAGCGCATGAGGCGGTGCGCCCCACCGACGTGTCCCGCACCCCGTCCAGCGTCGCGCGCTACCTGAACACGGAGCAGCACCGGCTGTATGAACTCGTCTGGAAGCGCGCCGTCGCCTCGCAGATGCAGTCGGCGGAGCTGGACCAGGTGGCGGTCGATATTGCCGGGCCGCGCACCCGGCTGCGCGCCACCGGCTCCATCATCGCCTTCGACGGCTTCTTGAAGCTGTACCGGGAGGACGTGGACGACGCGCCGGAAGGCCATGCCGCCGACGAGAGCCGGATGCTGCCGCCGATGGTGGAGCGCGACCCGCTGACCCGCGGCGACGTCAGCGCCGACCAGCACTTCACCCAGCCGCCGCCGCGCTACTCGGAAGCGAGCCTTGTCAAGAAGATGGAGGAGCTGGGCATCGGCCGCCCGTCCACCTATGCCTCGATCCTGACGGTGCTGCGCGACCGCAACTACGTGCGGCTGGAGAACAAGCGGTTCGTGCCGGAGGACCGCGGGCGGCTCGTCACCGCGTTCCTGACCAGCTTCTTCGAGCGTTATGTGGACAGCAACTTCACCGCGTCGCTCGAGGAGCAGTTGGACGACATCTCCGGCGGCCGGGCAGAATGGCGCGCGGTGATGCAGGCGTTCTGGGAGCAGTTCTCCCACGCCGTCGAGCAGACCCGCGACCTCAAGATCAGCGACGTGATCGACGCGCTGGACCAGGACCTGGGCCAGCACTTCTTCCCCGCCCGCAGCGACGGCGCGGACCCGCGGCTGTGCCCGGCTTGCCATGCCGGGCGGCTGGGGTTGAAGCTCGGCCGGCATGGCAGCTTCATCGGCTGCTCCAACTACCCGGGCTGCCAATACACGAGGCGGCTGGCGATTGACGGCGGGGAAGAGGCTGGCGAGACCCTGAAAGAGGGGATGCGCGAACTCGGCCATCATCCCCAGACCGGGGAGGCCGTGACGGTCCGGCGCGGTCCCTATGGCCTGTACGTGCAGCAGGGCGAGGCCAATCCCGAGGACAAGAAGAGCAAGCCCCGCCGCACCTCGCTGCCGAAAGGCGTCGAGGGCGATCAGTTGACGCTGGAACAGGCGCTCGGCCTGCTGTCGCTGCCGCGCCTGGTCGGCATCCATCCCGACCGGCAGGAGCCGTTGGAGGCCGGCATCGGGCGGTTCGGTCCCTATATCCGCATGGGCAGCATCTACGCCTCGCTCGACAAGGACGACGACGTGCTGTCGGTCGGGCTGAACCGCGCCGTGGACGTGATGGCGAAGAAGCTGGACAGCGTGCGGTCGCTGGGTCCGCACCCCGCGGACAAGGAGCCGGTGATGGTCCGCAAGGGGCGGTTCGGCCCCTATGCCCAGCACGGGTTGCGCGTCGCCAACCTGCCGCGCGACGTGGCGATGGACGACCTGACGCTGGACGACGCGGTTGCCCTGCTGGCGGAGAAGGGCAAGGCGCTCAAGGCGAAGCCCGGCCGCAAGGCGAAGGCCAAGACCGCGAGGCCCGCGGCTGCGGACGGAGCGAAGACGAAGGCAGCGGCAAGGCCGGCGGCCAAGCGGGCGGCGCCCAAGACCAAGGGCAAGAAGACCGCCGCCAAGAAGCCGGCAGCCAAGCGGCCCGGCGCCACGCCGTCACGGACGGGGATCACCCGCACGGCCGGTTAGCGTGGCGCGGCGGACGCGGACCGTGGCGGAGGAGGGCACGCTGCCGTCGCGGGAGGCGGTCCGCCAGTTCATCCGCGCCGCGGGCGGCCGGGTCGGCAAGCGGGAGGTGTCCCGGGAGTTCGGCATCGGCCCCGAACTGCGCGTGCCGTTGCGCGCTTTGCTGCGCGATCTCGCCAAGGAGGGCGCCATAGCACCAGCCGGACACCGCCGTTTCAGCCCGCCGGGCCGCCTGCCGGACCAGATGGTGGTGCGCGTCACCGGCACCGACCGGGACGGCGACGCGGTGGCGCGCCCGGTCGATTGGACCGGCGACGGCCCGCCGCCCATGGTCCTCATGGCGCCGGAACGCCGCGGCAACCCGGCGCTGGCCCCCGGCGAGCGCGTGCTGGCCCGCCTCAGCCCCATCGGCCCCGGCAAGTACGAGGGCCGCACCCTGAAGCGCCTGTCGGACGAGCCGGGCCGCATCCTCGGCGTATTCCGCGCGCCCAACCGCCTGGTGCCGACCGACCGCCGGGCCAAGGGCGAGTGGCTGATCCCGCCCGGCGAAACCGGCGGCGCCGAGCCGGGCGAGATCGTCGCGGCCAGCCCCCTGCCCCATGCCGGCCTGGGCCTCAAGCCCGCGCGCATCATCGAGCGCCTGGGCCGCATGGGCGACGCCCGCGCCGTCAGCCTGATCTGCATCCACGGCCACGACATCCCGCAGGACTTCCCGGAGGACGCGCTGCACGACGCCGCCCGTGCCCGCGCCGCGCCGCTCGGCAAGCGGGAGGACCTGCGCGGAGTGCCGCTCGTCACCATCGACGGGGAGGACGCGCGGGACTTCGACGACGCCGTGTTCGCGGAGGCGGACGGCGACGGCTTCCGCCTGATCGTCGCCATCGCCGACGTGGCCCACTACGTGCGCCCGGGCGCGCCGCTGGACCGGGCCGCCTGGACCCGCGGCAACAGCGTGTATTTTCCCGACCGCGTGGTGCCGATGCTGCCGGAGGCGCTGTCGAACGGCTGGTGCAGCCTGCGCCCGGAGGAGGACCGCGGCTGCCTGTTCGTCGAGATGCGGATCGACGCCGCCGGGCGCAAGACGGCGCATCGGTTCGGCCGCGGCCTGATGCGGAGCGCCGCCCGGCTGACCTACACGCAGGTGCAGGACGCGCACGATGCCGGGCAGGACCTGGATCTGCCCGGCGTCATCCCGCCGCTCTACGCCGCCTTCCGCGCCCTGCTCGGCGCCCGGGTGGCGCGCGGCACGCTCGACCTCGACCTGCCGGAGCGCAAGGTGGTGCTGGAGGAGGGCCGGGTGGTGTCGGTCGCGCCGCGCCCTCGTCTCGACAGCCATCGGCTGATCGAGGAGTTCATGGTGCTCGCCAACGTCGCCGCGGCGGAGGAACTGGAGCATCGGCACCTGCCCTGCATGTTCCGCGTGCACGCGCCGCCGTCGGACGAGAAGCTGGAGGCGCTGCGCTTCTTCCTGCACGGCCTGGGCATCAGCCTGGCGCCCGGCAACGACCTGCACCCGCGCGACCTCGACCGGGTGCTGCAGAAGGTCGCCGGCACCGAGCAGGCGCCCTTGGTGAACGAGGTCATCCTGCGCAGCCAGTCGCAGGCGGCCTACAGCCCCGACAACATCGGCCATTTCGGTCTCAGCCTGGCGCGCTACGCCCATTTCACCAGCCCGATCCGCCGCTACGCCGACCTGCTGGTGCACCGGGCGCTGGTCAGCGGGCTGAAGCTCGGGCTGGGCGGCCTCGCCCCGGAGGAGGCGGCGCGCTTCCCCGACACGGCCGAGCACATCAGCGCCACCGAGCGCCGCGCCGCCTTGGCCGAGCGCGAGGCCATCGACCGCTATCTCGCCGCTTACATGGCCGACAAGGTGGGTGCCGTGTTCGCCGCCCGCATCTCCGGCGTGCAGCGGTTCGGCCTGTTCGTCACCCTTTCGGACTCCGGGGCCAGCGGCCTGATCCCCATGGCGGCGCTGCCCGACGATTACTGGCTGTATGACGAGGCCACCCAGTCGCTGTCCGGACGCCGCACGCGCATGACCTACCACTTGGCCCAGGACGTGGAGGTGCGCCTGTCGGAGGCGAGTCCGGTGACGGGCGGGCTGCTGTTCCAGATGATGTCGCCCGCCCGCGCGGCCCCGCCCGAGCCGCAGTCCCCGTTGCGCGGCGCCCGCGGGGAGCGCCGGTCCCGACGCGGATGAGGTGGGCGCTCGCCCTGCTCCTGTTCCTCGCCGCCCCGGTCTGGGCGCAGCCCGGCGGCTCGGCCCGTGCGGAGTTCCCGGGCGGGCTTGCCGCCACCGTGCTGACCGCCTCCTTCGAGTTCCTGGAGCCGCGCACCCTGGAGCCGGTGCCGGTGCGGCAACTGGCAGTCTGGGGGCTGCGCGGCGTCACTGCCATCGACGCCGGGCTGACGATAGAGGACCGCGGCTCCGTCCTTGATCTCAGGCAGGCCGACCGCAGCGTGCATCAATGCCCGGTCCCGCCCGAGCCGACCGCCGCCGCGTGGGGACAGGCCGGGGCGGAACTGATGTCCGCGGCCTGGGATGCGTCCGAAGCCGTGCGGGGCGCCGGGTCCCAGGCGCTGATGTCCAGCTTCTTCGACGAGATGCTCAACCACCTCGACCCGTATTCCCGCTACGTGCCGCCCGGCGCCGCCGGCCTCGACCGGGCGCATCGGTCCGGAGCGGCCGGGATCGGGCTGGTGCTCGCACAGGTCGGCCGCGCGTTCGTCGTGCAGAGCGTGAACGCCGATGGGCCGGGCGCCGAGGCCGGGATCATCAAGGGCGACAGCATCCTAGCCGTGGACGACCAGCCGACGCTGGGCGCGGACCTGGCCACCGTGCTGTCCTGGATCGCCGGGATCGACGGCACCGAGGTCGGCATCACCCTACGCCGGCGGGACGGCAGCATGCAGGCTGTCGGCCTGGAGCGCGTGGTCGTGCCGCCGGAGACAGTGTTCGCCGAGCAGGCCGGCACGGTGCTGCTGGTCCGCATCGCCGGGTTCAGCAGCGACACCGATCGGCGCCTCGGCCAGGAGTTCGAACGCTTCCTCGCCAAGGCGCCGGCCTCGCGGCGTCCGCGCGGCGTGGTGCTCGACCTGCGGGGCAACCGCGGCGGCCTGCTGCGCCAGGCGGTGGCCGCGACCAGCCTGATGCTCGAGAACGGGTTGGTGGCGGCGACCGCCGGGCGCAACCCGGGCGCCACGCACGAGTGGCAAGCGGTCGCCCATGACGCGACGGAGGGCGTGCCCATCGTGGTCCTGGTCGATGGCCGTTCGGCAAGCGCCGCCGAGATCATGGCGGCTGCCCTGGCCGACCAGGGCCGCGCCGTGGTGGTCGGCAGCTCCACGCTTGGCAAGGGGCTGGTGCAGACGGTCGCCACGCTGCCGGACGGCGGCGAGCTGTTCGTGACCTGGAGCCGCGTGCTGGCCCCGCTGGGCTGGCCCATTCAGGGCCTGGGTGTGTTGCCGCAGATCTGCACCAGCCAGGGGCTGGACGCGGCGATGCAGCAACTGGCCAGCCTCAACCGGGGCCGCCTGCCGTTGGCGGACGCGCTTGCCCGGCACGACGCCGCCCGTGCCCCGCTTGGGGGGGCCGAGACCGCCGCCCTGCGCAGCGCCTGTCCCGCCGCCGAGGGGAGGGAGACCGACATGACGGCGGCCCGCTACCTGCTGGAGCACCCCGCTGCCTACGCCGCCGCGCGCCGGACGCGGCCGCAGTTCGGCGCGTTGAAGCCCTGAGCCGCCTTCCGGCAAATCGCCAGGCTTGACCCGGCCCGCCCGCATGAGCATGTTCCGCGCTCCATGCCGCCCTTTGTGGGCGCCCCTCGTTTAGGAAGCAGGCTGTGGCCAAGAACAACACGGTTCAGATCAAGCTCGTGTCCACTGCGGACACCGGCTATTTCTACGTCACCAAGAAGAACGCCCGCACCACGACCGGCAAGCTGGAACTCAAGAAATACGACCCGGTGGCGCGCAAGCACGTCCCGTTCAAGGAAGCCAAGATCAAGTAGGCCGGACGGACACCCTGATCGTCATGCCCATGGCTTGCGGTCTTGGGCGCTCTGCGTCAGCGTCCTCCGATGAACACGCAAGCTGCCCTGCCCGTCGCTGACATCGAGGCGACGATCCTGGCCCTGACCGCCCAGCGCGGCCCGGCCAAGTCCATCTGCCCGAGCGAGGTGGCCCGCGCGCTCCGGCCTGATTGGCAATCTTTGCTGGGCGAGGTGCGCCGGGTTGCCTGCCGGCTTGCGGCGGCCGGGCGGATCGACATCCTTCGCAAGGGACAGGTGGTTGCACCAGTCGGTGTCAAAGGCGTGATCCGGCTCCGCGTGGCACAATCTTCTCAAGGGTCGGATTGATGCAGACACTCGGCCCCGTTTTTGGCGACGCTTGGCGCCTCGCCAAGCCATATTTTTGGTCCGAAGAGAAGTGGGCGGCGCGCGGCCTATTGTTCGTGATCATCGCGCTCAACTTGATGCTGGTCGGCGCACATCTTGTGCTGAACTATTGGTATGGCGCTTTCTACGACAGCCTGCAGAATAAAGACTGGAATTTGTTCTTGCAGCTTCTGTTCAGCTATCGCACCGGGGAAGCAGGCTTCATGGCCGGCTTCGTGCCGATTGTGATAATCTACATTCCCATTGCGATCTATCGCACTTACCTCAACCAGTTGCTGCAAATCCGCTGGCGGCGCTGGCTGACCGATCATCTGATGACCGATTGGCTGTCTGACCGTGCTTACTACACCATCAGCCTCACCGCTGACTCAGCAG
>CAXTTB010000046.1:0-13442 GCA_964246905.1 uncultured Acetobacteraceae bacterium
GGCCTGCCCGACGCGCCCCAGCCCCTTGCATCGCGGGTCCATCGCCGCGACGGAGTACGCAGAATGAAGTTGACGACACAGGCCGCCTGCCTCCTGTCCGGCACGGTGCTCGCCATGGCGGCCCCGGCCTTCGCCGCCGATGCGACGCTCACCATCGAGAGCTGGCGCAACGACGACCTGCCGACCTGGCAGGAGAAGATCATCCCGGCCTTCGAGAAGGGCCACCCCGGCATCAAGCTCAACTTCCAGCCGACCGCGCCCAAGGAGTACAACGCCGCGCTGAACTCCAAGCTCGACGCCGGCACCGCGGGCGACATCATCGCCTGCCGCCCGTTCGACGCTTCGCTGGAACTGTTCAAGAAGAACCAGTTGACCAGCGTGAACGCCATCCCGGGCATGGACCACTTCAACGCGGTGGCGAAGGCTGGCTGGTCCACCGACGACGGCAAGACCACCTATTGCGTGCCGGCCGCCGCGGTGCTGCACGGCTTCATCTACAACCAGGACGCCTTCGCCAAGGCCGGCATCACGCAGCCGCCCAAGACGTCCGACGAGTTCTTCGCCGACCTCGAGAAGCTCAAGAAGGACGGCACCTACGTGCCGCTCGCCATGGGCACGCCGGACCAGTGGGAGGCGGCGACCATGGGCTACCAGAACATCGGCCCCAACTACTGGCACGGCGAGGACGGCCGCCAGGCGCTGATCGCGGGCAAGGAGAAGCTGACCGACCCGGAGTGGGTCGCGCCGTTCCGGGAACTCGCCAAGTGGGGTCCCTACCTCGGCGACGGCTACCAGGCGCAGTCCTATCCCGACAGCCAGAACCTGTTCACCCTGGGCCGCGCCGCGATCTACCCGGCCGGCTCCTGGGAGATCGCGCAGTTCGAGAAGGACGCGCACTTCAAGCTGGGCGTGTTCCCGCCGCCGGTGCCCAAGGCGGGCGACCCCTGCTACATCTCCGACCACCCCGACATCGCCTTCGGCATGAACGCCCGGAGCAAGAACGCCGACGCCGCCCGCGCCTTCCTCGCCTGGGTCGCCTCGCCCGATTTCGCCAAGGCGTACTCGGATTCGCTGCCGGGCTTCTACTCGATGCAGACGCAGTCCGCGCCGGTGACGGACCCGCTGGCCGAGCAGTTCCTGTCGTTCCGCGCGTCGTGCAAATCGACCATGCGCTCGACCTACCAGATGCTGTCCCGCGGCACGCCCAACTTGGAGAACGAGCTTTGGGTCGCGTCGGCCAACGTGATCAACGGCACCGAAACGCCGGAGCAGGCCGGGCAGTCGCTGCAGAAGGGCCTGGATAGCTGGTATAAGCCGGCGAAGTAACCGCGCCGCCGGCAAAGGCGAGGGCCGCCATGGAACAGATCGAAAAGCTCGCGGCCGACCTGCCCCTGCTGCCCGCCACGGCGGCGGGCCAGGCGGCGCCGGCCCGCGCCCGGCGCTGGCACATCGCCGTGTTCCTGGCGCCGGCCCTGCTGGTCTATACCGCGCTCATGGTGGTGCCGCTGGCCGACACGCTGCGCCTGTCCCTGTTCCGCAGCGTCGAGCACGCGCCGGTCTTCGTCGGCCTCGACAACTTCCGCGTGCTGTTCGAGGACTCCCGCTGGTCCGAGCACTTCTGGGCGGCGCTCCGCCACAACTTCTACTTCTTCGCCTTCCACATCCTGCTGCAGAACCCCATCGGCATCGCGCTCGCGGCGCTGCTGTCGCTGCCCCGGCTGCGCGGCCAGGCGTTCTACCGCACCGCGTTCTTCCTGCCGACCATGCTCTCCTTCGTGGTCGTGGGCTTCACCTGGAAGCTGATCCTCAGCCCGCTGTGGGGCGTGGCCCCCACGCTGCTGGCCAGCATCGGGCTGCGCGGCTGGTTCCACCCCTGGCTCGGGCAGGAGGGGACCGCGCTCACGACGCTCGCCCTGATCTCCGTCTGGCAGTATGTCGGCATCCCGATGATGCTGATCTACGCGGCCATGCTCGCCATCCCCGGCGAGCTGATCGAGGCCGCGGAACTCGACGGGATCACCGGCTTCGCGCAGTTCTGGCGGATCAAGCTGCCGCTGATCTGGCCCACGGTCGGCATCTGCTCGATCCTCACCTTCGTCGGCAACTTCAACGCCTTCGACCTGATCTACACCGTGAGTGGCGCCAACGCCGGGCCGAACTTCGCGACCGACATCCTCGGCACCTTCCTGTTCCGCACGTTCTTCGGCAACCAGTTGCAGCTCGGCGATCCCAACATGGGCGCCACCATCGCGACGATGATGTTCCTCATCATCCTCGCCGGCGTGTCGGCCTACCTGTTCGGCGTCCAGGCGCGGATGCGCCGCTACGCGCTGTGAGCCGCGCCGTGTCCCTTGCCGCGTCTCCTGGCCGTCCATGGCCGCTGCGCCGGGCGGCGGTGCATCTCGTGCTGGTCCTCTACACGGCGCTGTGCCTCGGCCCGGTGCTGCTCGTGCTGGTCAACTCCCTCAAGACGCGGGCCAGCATCTTCGGCACGCCCTTGAGCCTGCCGGGGCCGGCGACCTTCGACCTGATCGGCTACAGGACGGTGCTGGGCCAGGGCGCGTTCCTGCACTACTTCGCCAACAGCCTGATCGTCACGGTCGGCTCGCTCGCGGCGGTGCTGCTGTTCGGCGCCATGGCGGCGTTCGCGCTCAGCGAGTACCACTTTCCTGGCAACCGCCTGCTCGGCCTGTTCCTGACGCTCGGGGTCATGGTGCCGATCCGGCTCGGGACGGTTGCGATCCTCAACATGATGGTGGCCGCCCATCTGGTGAACACGCACCTGGCGCTGATCCTGATCTACACGGCGCAAGGCCTGCCCATCGCCGTGTTCATCCTGAGCGAGTTCATGCAGGGCGTGTCGAAGGACCTGAAGGACGCCGGGCGCATCGACGGCCTGTCGGAATACACGATCTTCTTCCGCCTCGTCCTGCCGCTCGTCCGCCCGGCCATCGCGACGGTCGCCGTGTTCACCATGATCCCGATCTGGAACGACCTCTGGTTCCCGCTGATCGTGGCGCCGGGAGAGGCGACCAAGACGGTGACGCTCGGCGCCCAGGTGTTCATCGGCCAGTTCGTGACCAACTGGAACGCCGTGCTGGCCGCGCTGACGCTCGCGGTGGTGCCGGTGCTGGTGCTTTATCTGCTGTTCTCCCGCCAACTGATCCGCGGCATCACGGCGGGGGCGGTGAAATGAACCCGCTGCGCACGGTGGTCGTGGGCCTCGGCCAGATGGGCCTGAGCCACGCCCTCGCCTACCACCGCAACCCGGGCTTCGAGATCGTGGGCCTGGTCAACCGCTCGCCCGTCGCCTTGCCGGAGGAGCTGCGGCACTACCCCGTCCTTCCGGGCTTCGAGGCCGGGCTGGCGCAGAGGCCCGGCCTCGTCTCGGTCAACACCTACACCGACAGCCACGCCGCCTACGCCATCGCCGCCATGCAGGCCGGGGCGCACGTCTTCGTGGAGAAGCCGCTCGCCCCCACGGTCGCGGAAGCGGAGCGCGTCGTCGCCGTGGCACAGCGGACCGGGCGCAAGCTCGTGGTCGGCTACATCCTGCGCCACCACCCGAGCTGGATCGAGTTCATCCGCCAGGCCCGGCGGCTCGGCCCGCCCTTCGTCATGCGGATGAACCTGAACCAGCAGTCCTCCGGCGCCGCCTGGGCGATCCATCGGCGCCTCTTGGACAGCACCAGCCCGGTCGTCGATTGCGGCGTGCACTACCTCGACGTGATGCTGCAGATCACCGACAGCCGGCCCGTGCAGGTGCGCGGCATGGGGGTGCGGCTGTCCCCTGAGATCGCCGAGGCCCAGGTGAACTACGGGCACCTGCAGGTCCTGTTCGAGGACGGCTCGGTCGGCTGGTACGAGGCCGGTTGGGGTCCGATGATCTCGGAGACGGCGTATTTCGTGAAGGACGTGATGGGGCCGAACGGCTCGGCGTCCATCGTCATGGACGAAGCCGCGGCGTCCTCGGACATCGGCACGCACACTCGGACCGCGCGCATCCGCCTGCATCGTGCGGACACCGGGCCGGACGGCGGCTTCCTCGCCCCGGACGATTTCCTGTCCATGGCGGATGAGCCGGGCCACCAGGCGCTGTGCGAGCGTGAGCAGGCGTTCGTGCTCGACGCGATCCAGGAAGACCGCGACCTCGGCCGTCACATGCAGGACGCCGTGCGCTCGCTCGCCGTGGTGCTCGCGGCGGACCGCTCCATGCGCGAGCGTCGCGCCATCGACCTTTGAGGACGGGACGCATGGGTTCGCTGGCGCTCTCCGCCATCCGCAAGAGCTTCGGCGCCGTCGATGTGCTCAAGGGCGTGGACCTCGACGTGGCCGCCGGCGAGTTCGTCGTCTTCGTCGGCCCCTCCGGCTGCGGCAAATCGACGCTGCTGCGCGTGATCGCCGGGCTGGACGACCAGACGTCGGGCGACGTGCGGATCGACGGACGGCTGATGAACGGCGTGCCGCCGGCCCGGCGCGGCATCGCCATGGTGTTCCAAAGCTACGCGCTCTACCCGCATCTGACGGTGGCCCGGAACATGGGCCTCGCCTTGTCGCAGGAGGGCGTCGCGGCTTCGGACATCAAGCGCCGGGTCGAGACGGCCTCCGGCCTGCTGCGGCTCGACGCGCTGCTGGACCGCCGCCCGGCGGAGCTGTCGGGCGGGCAGCGCCAGCGCGTCGCCATCGGCCGGGCCATCGTGCGCCAGCCGAGCCTGTTCCTGTTCGACGAGCCGCTGTCCAACCTGGATGCGGCGCTCCGCGTCGGCACCCGCATCGAGATCGCCAAGCTGCACCGCCAGCTCGGCGCGACCATGGTCTATGTCACGCACGACCAAGTGGAGGCCATGACGCTGGCCGACAAGATCGTCGTGCTGCGCGGCGGCGCCGTCGAGCAGGTCGGGCGCCCGCTGGAGCTGTATGCCCGTCCGGCCAACATGTTCGTCGCGGGCTTCATCGGCTCGCCGACCATGAACTTCGTCGGCGGTGACGCCGCCGCCCGGATGCGCGCCGCGACCATCGGGGTGCGGCCGGAACATCTTATCGTCACGCCAGAGGGCGCAAGCGGCGGCGCCTGGACCGGCGCCGTGTCGCACGCCGAGCGCCTCGGCGCCGACACGATGCTCTACGTCGAGGTGCCAGGGATCGACATCGCAGGGGCCGGGATGCTGACCGCGCGCATCCTCGGCGACATCGACCACGAGGTCGGCGACCGCGTCGGCCTCACGCCGCAGGAGGGCAAGGTCTATCGCTTCGACGGCGAGGGCAGGTCCATCGCGGCCTGACCGATTGCCCCCTCATGCGCCAGCAGCCATCGCTTGCGCTCCAGCCCGCCGCCGAAGCCGGTCAGCGCCCCGTCCGCCCCAATGACCCGGTGGCACGGCACGACGATCGAGATGGGGTTGGCGCCGTTCGCGAGGCCCACGGCGCGCATGGCGCCGGGCCGCCCGATCCGGACCGCGAGCGCGCCGT
Source organism: uncultured Acetobacteraceae bacterium (assembly GCA_964246905.1). Taxonomy (GTDB): domain Bacteria; phylum Pseudomonadota; class Alphaproteobacteria; order Acetobacterales; family Acetobacteraceae; genus CAHJXG01. Next base: position 5,470 of record CAXTTB010000046.1, read on the forward strand.
AGCTGACGGTCCGCCCCGGCGGGATCTGGCGCAGCGCGTCCCATACCACACGCTGGAACGCCGTGCCGTTGGTCGCCACCTCCAGCCCGGACAGGCATCGCATGTCACCATCGAAATAGGCGCGGAGCGAGCGGCTGGCCGCCGAGGCGCGCGACGCCGCCTGGAGAACCGCGTCCGCGCCGTACTGCCGTCGCAGAAGTTGGTGCAGGCGGTCCTCGTGGTCCTCCCAATCCACCGCGCGCAGGCGGCCGTCATCGTCCGTGACGACCAGCAGATGGCCGGTCGGAGTGTCGAGGCGCTCGACGGAGAAGGCCTGGATGGGCAAGGCGGTCACTCCTGGGTGGGGCTTGCGGAGGCTTGGGCTGGGACAGCACATCATAAACAAATGGTATTAAACACAAATGATAAAGAGGTTTCAGATTTAGTTGATCCGTAGCCATGGTTGCCAATGTCGTTTTCTGACCAAACTCTCTCAGAGTAATGCTAGATCAACTTTCTTTTGTTATATCATAACTCAGTCACTCTGGTAATTGTCCCTATGCAAAGCCGACCGTTACTGCTTTCGGCTTGCGCCATGCGTAAAGGACGCGAGGTGGAGATGGTCGTCATCTTGCTGCTCCCAAATGGCGGACGGCCACATCGGTCATGAGGCTACTTCTCCCGTCCGGCCCGGCGCATCTCACCTATTGCACCAACGTCCACCGCGGTGAAAGCTGGCCGGACATCTTCACCGCCCTGCGGCGGCATCTGCCGGAGGTGAAGCGCCGCGCCTCACCGGAGACTCCTATGGGCGTCGGCTTGCGTCTGTCCGCCGTCGCCGCGGAGGCGCTGGACGCGCCGGCCGAACTGGAGGCCCTGCGCGAGTTCCTGGCCAGCGAGCAGCTTTACGTCTTCACGGTCAACGGCTTCCCCTATGGTCCGTTCCATGGCGAGCGGGTCAAGGAGCAGGTCTATGCCCCCGATTGGCGGACGCCGGAGCGCCTGGCCTACACCGACCGCCTGGCCAGCCTGCTCGCGGCGCTGCTACCCGATGACCAGCCCGGCCTGAGCGGCAGCGTCAGCACCGTGCCGGGCGCGTTCCGGGCCGCCGCAAACGTTGACGCGCGGGCGGCCATCGCCGAGGCGCTGCTGCGCCACGCCGCCCACCTCGCGGCGCTGGAGGACCGTACAGGCCGCCGCGTCACCCTGGCGCTTGAGCCGGAGCCGATGTGCCTGATGGAGACCACGGCGGAGGCGGTCGCCTTCTTCGAGGAGTTCCTGTTCACCGCGGAGGCCGCCGCGCGCTTCGCCACGCTGTCCGGACGCGCGCCCTCCGCCGCGGAGGCCCTGCTGCGTCGCCATCTCGGCCTGTGCCTGGACGTGTGCCACGCCGCCGTGGAGTTCGAGACGCCGGCGGACAGCCTTGCGGCGCTGCATCGCGCCGAGGTTTCGGTGATGAAGCTCCAGCTCTCCTCCGCGCTGGCCGTGCCGCGCATGGACCGCGGGACTGCCGAGTTGCTGCGCCGCTTCGACGACGGCGTGTACCTGCACCAGGTGGTCGAGCAAGGGCCGAACGGGCTGACCCGCTACCTCGACCTGCCGGACGCGCTGGCCGCCTGGCACGCCGGCGCCGTGCCAGGAGACGGTATGCCTGGGCGCGAGTGGCGCGTGCACTGCCACGTCCCGGTGTTCCACGACGCACCGCTCGGCCAGTTCGCCACCACCCAGCCCACCCTGCTCGACATGCTCGCCCGGCAGCGTGCGGACGGCATCAGCCCGCACCTGGAAGTCGAAACCTACACCTGGGACGTGCTGCCGCCGGAGCTGCGGACTGGCGGCCTGGACGCCGCGGTGGCGCGTGAGCTGGCTTGGGTGCAGGACCGGCTGGCCGCATGACGCCCTCCGTCGCCTTGCGGCTGGGCCGGGTGTCGAACCTGCCGACAGTCTGGACCAACGCGCTGGCCGGCGTGGCGCTGGCCGGCGCCTCGCCCTGGCAATGGGCGGTGCTGCCCGCGGCGCTCGGGCTGTCGCTCGCCTATCTCGGCGGCATGTACCTGAACGACGCCTTCGACAGCGCCATCGACGCGCGGGAGCGGCCGTCGCGCCCGATCCCGTCCGGCGCCATCGAGGCGAACACGGTGTTCGCCCTGGGCTTCGCCCTGCTGCTGGCCGCGGTGGCGGTGCTGGCGGCGGCGGCCCGCGGTTTCGACGCGCCGCCGGAAGCGGCGGTGCTCGGGGGCCTGGCGCTCAGCGGCGCGATCATCGGCTACAACTGGAACCACAAGGGCAATCGGTTCAGCCCCTTGACGATGGCCGTCTGCCGTTTGCTGGCCTACGTCGTCGCCGGGCTGGCCGCGACCGCGACGGTGCCGGGTCCGCTGCTCGCCGCAGGCGCCGTGTCGCTTTGCTACCTGATCGGCCTCACCTACGTCGCCAAGCGGGAGTCGCTGGGCCGGCTTGGCAGCCTGTGGCCGCTGCTGTTCCTGGCGGCGCCCCTGGCCTATGGGGCGCTGTTGGCCGGGGGGGTGGCCGGGCAGGTCGTGCTCGTGCTGCTCGCCGGGTGGATCGGGGTGGCGCTGTGGCTGCTGCGCCGCCGCGGGCCGGGCGACATTCCCCGCGCCGTGGTGTCGCTGATCGCCGGCATCTCCCTGGTGGACGCCCTGTTCCTCGCCATCGACGGCTGGCCCGGCGCCGCCGCCGTCGCCTTCGGCTGCTTCGCCACAACCCTCGTGCTGCAACGCTGGATCAGCGGAACATGACCCCTGAAGACCTGATGCCAGAAAACCTGATGCCAGAAAACCTGATGACCGCCTGGCTGCTGCGGCAGCTTCCGTCCGGCGATGCCGCCTGGCTGACCACGCAGCGCGACCGCCTGCGCGCCGGCGCGTCCGAGCGCGACTTCAACCTGGCGTTCAGCCTGGCGCCGCGCCGGCTCGGCAAGGCCGACCTGGCCCTCGGCCCGGCGGACCTCGCCGCCGCCCACCAGGCCCGGCCCGGTTGGGACCCGCGCGGCTGGAGCGTCGATCAGGCGGGCCGGCTGGTGCTGCTGCTGGCCCAGGGCGACGACGGCCCGGCCTTCAACGCCCGGCTGCGCGGCCTGCTCGCCACCGCGGACCTCGCCGAGAGCATCACCCTGCTGCGCGGCCTGCCGCTGTATCCCGACCCGGCGCTGCACCTGGCGCAGGCCCGGGAGGGTGCCCGCACCGCCATGCGCCCGGTGTTCGAGGCCGTCGCCCACGCCAACCCCTACCCGGCGGAGGTGTTCGACGAGGCCGGGTGGAATCAGCTCGTGCTCAAGGCGCTGTTCATCGAGACCACGCTGGCACCGATCCAAGGGCTGGACCGCCGCGCCAACCCGACGCTCGCGCGGATGCTCTGCGACTACGCGCATGAGCGGTGGGCGGCAGGACGCCCGGTCAGCCCGGAGCTTTGGCGCTGCGTGGGGCCATGGGCGGACGATGCGGCGCGGGACGACCTCGCCCGCGTGCTCCGCACCGGCGACGCCGCGGAGCGGCACGCGGCCCGCGAAGCCCTGGACGCCGCGCAGGCGTCCGACAACTTGGTTCATGCTGCACCGCCGCTCAAGAAATTCGGCTGAGGGGAACCCATGTTCATCGACACCCACACCCACATGATCTCCCGCGTCACCGACGACTACGAGAAGATGACCGCGGCGGGCGTCGTCGCCTGCATCGAGCCGGCGTTCTGGCTCGGTCAGCCGCGTACCAACGTCGGCAGCTACATCGACTACCTGTCCACCATCGTCGGCTGGGAGCGGTTCCGCGCCGGACAGTTCGGGATGCGGCACTACTGCACCATCGGGCTGAACAGCAAGGAGGCCAACAACGAGGAGCTGGCCGAGGCGGTCATGGAGATCCTGCCGCGCTTCGCCCTCAAGGAGGGCGTCGTCGCCATCGGCGAGATCGGCTACGACGAGCAGACCGAGCTGGAGGACCGCTACTTCCGCCAGCAGCTCGACCTGGCGCGCGAGCTGGACATGCCGGTGATGGTGCACACGCCGCACCGCGACAAGAAGCGCGGCACCACGCGCTCGATGGACGTGGTGATCGAGCAGGGCCTCGACCCCCTCTCCGTCATCATCGACCACAACAACGAGGAGACGGCGCAGGAGGTGCTGGACCGCGGCTTCTGGGCCGGGTTCTCCATCTATCCCGGCACCAAGATGGGCAGCGAGCGCATGGTCGAGATCGTGCGCCGCTACGGGCCGGAGCGCATCCTGGTGGACAGCGCCTGCGACTGGGGCGTGTCCGACCCCTTGGCCGTGCCGCGCACCGCCGACCTGCTGCGCCGCGGCGGCATCAGCGAGGAGGCGATCCGGCAAGTGACCTACGGCAACGCGCTCGCCGCCTACGGCCGCAACGGGCAGATGCGGGAGGCCGACTGGCTCGACCCAACGCCCATCGACCAGCGCACGCTGTACATGGGCAACTCGGTGCTGCGCGGCGGCCAGACGCCCCGGGTCGAAACAGGTGTTGAGAGCACGGGGCACGCCGATGCCGCTTGACGCGAGCGCCGGGCGCGGGGGAATGCACCGCACCCTCGTGCTGCTGGTCGTCGGGCTGACGCCCAAGCTGGTCGGCGAGCACACCCCGCATCTGGCGGCGCTGGCAAAGGCCGGCGCGATGCGCCCGCTGCGCACGGTGCTGCCGGCGGTGACGTGCTCGGTGCAATCCAGCCTCGTCACCGGCCTCACGCCCGCCGGGCACGGCGCCGTCGCCAACGGCTGGTACTTCCGCGACCAGGCGGAGGTGCACCTGTGGCGCCAGTCGAACCGGCTGGTGGAGGGCGAGAAGGTCTGGGAAGCCGGGCGCCGGCTCGACCCCGGCTTCACCTGCGCCAAGATGTTCTGGTGGTTCAACATGTATTCGAGCGCCGACTGGAGCGCCACGCCGCGTCCGATGTACCCTGCCGACGGACGCAAGATCCCCGACCACTACGCCGAGCCGCCGGAGCTGCACGACGAACTCGACGGGATGCTCGGCACGTTCCCGCTGTTCCGCTTCTGGGGGCCGGCGACCGACATCTCCAGCAGCCGCTGGATCGCCCAGGCGACCGAGCACGTGCTCCGCACCAAGCAGCCGACGCTGACCCTCAGCTACCTGCCGCACCTCGACTACGGCCTGCAGAAGTGGGGACCGGACCCGGCGGACCCGCGCCTCGCCAAGGACCTGCGCGAGGTCGATGCGCTGTGCGGCGGGCTGATCAACGCGGCGCGGGAGCAGGGCTGCCGGGTTGTCGTCGTGTCCGAGTACGGCATCGTGCCGGTGCGGGAGGCGGTGCACGTCAACCGGGCGCTGCGCGCCGCCGGGCTGCTGCGGATGCGGACGGAGATGGGGCGCGAGCTATTGGATGCGGGCGCAAGCCGCGCCTTCGCGCTGGCCGACCACCAGATGGCGCATGTGTACGTGCGCGACCCCGCCGACCTGCCGGCGGCGCGGCGCGCGCTGGAGGACCTCGACGGCGTCGCCGCCGTCCTGGATGGGGACGGCAAGCGGGCGCACGGCCTGGACCACCCCCGGTCCGGCGAGCTGATCGCCCTGTCCGCGCCGGACCGCTGGTTCAGCTACTACTGGTGGGAGGACGACGCGAAGGCGCCGGACTACGCCCGCACCGTCGATATCCACCGCAAGCCCGGCTATGACCCGATGGAGCTGTTCATCGACCCGAAGCTCCCGGCGGCCAAGCTGCGGCTCGCGGTGAAGCTGCTGGGCCGCAAGCTTGGGCAACGCGCCCTGCTCGACGTGATCCCGATCCGCGGCACGTCCCTGGTCCGCGGGTCGCACGGGCTGCTGACGGAGGACCCGATGGACGGGCCGCTGGTCATCTCCGACACGCCGGAGCTGATGCCGGCGGAGGGCCAGTCGGTCGCGGCGACCGGGTTCAAGGGTCTCATGCTGGACCATGTGTTCGGCGATGGAGCCGGCCGCCCGTCATCGGCCGGGGCACGCCGGTCGTCGCAGGATAGCTGATCGGCAGCCCGCGCAGGGCGCGCACGGCGAGGAAGGCGAAGCACTCCGCCTCGATGGCGTCGCCGCGCCAGCCCACGGCCTCCGCCATGACCGGCTCGATGCCTGCCCGGGTGCGGAGCGCCCCGGTGATCGCCGGATTCTTCCGCCCGCCGCCGCAGACGATCAGCCGCGCCGGACGCTCCGGCAGCAGGTCGAGCGCACGGCCCACCGCGGCCCCGGTGAAGGCGGCGAGCGTCGCAGCACCGTCCTCCAGGCTCAGCCCGTCCGCCATGGCGGCGCGGAAGCCGAAGCGGTCGAGGGACTTCGGGTAGGGCGCGGCGAGGTAGGGGTGTTCGAGCAGGCGTGCCAGCCGCGCCTCGTCCACCCGGCCCGCGAGCGCCAGCGCGCCGTCGCGGTCCATGGCCTGGCCGGTCGCGCGCTCCACCCAATCGTTCAGCGGCGCGTTGGCCGGGCCGGTGTCGAAGGCGACGAGCTGCCCGGCGCCCTGCCACGTCAGGTTCGCGACGCCACCGAGGTTGAGCACGGCCGCCGGGACGTCGAGGCCGGCCAGCAGGGCCGCATGGTAAGGGGCGGCGAGCGGCGCCCCCTGCCCACCTGCCCGCACGTCGGCGGTGCGGAAGTCGTGCACCACGTCGATCCCGGTGAGCCGCGCCATCAGCGCCCCGTCCCCAAGCTGCCGCGTGTCGCCGGGGCGGCCCGGCTGCGGCGCGCGGTGCAGCACGGTCTGGCCATGGAAGCCGATGACGGCCACGTCGGACGCCGCCATGCCGGCCTGGGCAAGGAATGTGGTGACGGCGGCCGACTGCGCCTCCGTCAGCGCCGCTTCCGCTTCCCGGAAGATCGCCGGCTCAGGCCCGGTGAACCGCCAATCCAGCGCCGCGTCCAGGGTGCGGGCCAGCAGGCCGCGGATCTCCGGGGGATAGGGCGCCAGGGTCCACGGCCCGAACTCCGCCACCATCTCGCCGTCCGTGCGGATGATCGCGATGTCGATCATCCCGTCGAGGACGGTTCCCGTCATCAAGCCCACGGCCCAGACTGGCGGCATGGCAAGACCTCATGTTTGCCTTATGAACTGGTCGTGACGGCGACAATCGCGATCCGTCTCCCAATCAGGTTTTGCTGACACGCGATGTTCTGGTCGCCGGGGACGAAAACGTCGAAGTTCACCTCTGCTGCGGCCATCAAGGCCCCGTTCCTCATCCTGTCCCAGCCTTGCTGAGCTGTGGTCCGTACGACCTGGTGGGACAGAAAACGCCGGAGAGGAGCCGGGACGCTATGGTCGAGCAGAACCCGCAACCTGCTTCTCTCGGAACTCCAAGATGATCCTTACGTCAGAAACTGGAACCTCGAAAATTTCTGCGACCTGGTCAGGCTCCAACCCATCATCATAGTTGTTCAGGATCGCCTCGACGGGTAGGCGCGTATTTTTCAGGACTGGTGTTCCCGCCAACCTGCCGGGCACCGTTTCAACAAGGCTGCACTGCTTCCAGTCGATCTGCGGCTCCGTCACGGCCTGCTCCACCATATCGTGTCGGCATATACTCAAGGTTTCCCCCGGAACCTAGCGGGATGCCGATTTCGGCAAAGCGTCAAGTGTGTCCTGCGCAGTGCGGCGCGTCCCCGCATCACTCCCCGGCTGCATCGCCTGCCGGAGCCATCGCGTGGCCGAAGCCGCGTCGCCCCGGGCCGCGGCGCTCTGGCCGGCCTGCAGGTAGAAACGCGCGGCCTCCTGCAGCGCGCCGGCGCGCTGCATCGCCCGGGCGGCGAGGACCACCGACTCCGCCATGGCGCGGTAATCCAACTGCGTGCGGTAGAAACCGGCCGCCCGCTGCGCGTGCGCCGCCGCGTCCCGGTACTGCCCGCGCAGCAGCGCCAGCCGGGCCAGGAGGTCCTCGCGGTCGGCGTCCCAGTCCGGAGGGGGCGCCTTCGGCTGGCCGAACGCGGCCAGCGCGGCGACCACCCCGGCGGCGTCGCCCCGCGCGTCCGCAATCACGCCCCGCAGGT
>CAXTTB010000047.1:0-13438 GCA_964246905.1 uncultured Acetobacteraceae bacterium
CCGCCAGCAAGGCCAGCGCGGCGCCGGGCCAGAAGCCGAAGGCCAGGCCGCCGGCATAGGCGGCCACCTGGCGCGGCACCCCCACCGCGCAGGCGGCGGCGGCGATGGCGGCGAACGCCAAGGGTCCGCGCTGTCCCGCCGCCGCGATCCCGGCGTCCAGACCCAGGCGCCGCAACGCCAGCCCGGCCAGCACCAGGCCCAGCAGCAGGATCGCGGGACGCCCGGCCACGGAGGACAGCGACGCGATGCGTTGCCGAACGCTGGCTGACACTCCATCTCCATGGAAGCATGAGAACGGGTCGGGCCGGGACCGCCGGGCCGGCGCCGATCAATAGTTTGATCGTGGTTTGGAGGCTAGGGTCCAGAAATGCCGCTCGACGTCACGTCCTCGCTCGCGCCCTCGAACGCCACACGCCGGCGGCAGACGCGGCCTGTGGCAATCTGGCTGTTCGCGATGTGCGCCATGCTGCTGGTCATGGTGTCGCTGGGCGGCGCCACGCGCCTCTCGGGATCGGGGCTGTCGATCATGGAGTGGAAGCCCATCATGGGCGCCCTGCTCCCGCTGTCGGACGCGGAGTGGCAGCGGCTCTACCGGCTGTATCAGCAGATCCCGCAATACGCCCTGGTGAACCAGGGATTCGGGATCGAGGGGTTCAAGCACATCTTCTGGCTCGAATGGACGCATCGCCTGTGGGGCCGGCTGATCGGCTTGGCCTTCCTGGTGCCGTTGGTGTGGTTCGTGTGGCGCGGCGCCATCGACCGGGCGCTGGCGTGGCGGCTGGGCCTGTTGTTCCTGCTCGGCGGGTTGCAGGGCGCCATCGGCTGGTTCATGGTCGCCAGCGGCTTCGCGGCAGACAGCACGGCCGTTTCGCCCTACCGTCTGGTGATCCATCTCGTCATGGCGCTTTCATTGTATGCCGCGATCTTCTGGACGGCGCTGACGCTTTGGCAGGACGGGGCGGCCTCCGCGCCCGTGGGCCGGCAGGTCCGCCACCTGCGCCCCCTGGTCGCCGGGACCTGCTGCGCCGTGGCGTTGACCATCGTGGCCGGGGGCTTCGTCGCCGGGCTGCATGCCGGGCTGACCTACAACTCGTTTCCGCTGATGGACGGCGCCTTGGTGCCGGCGGGCATCGCGCAGCTCCAGCCGTTCGTGCGCAACATGACGGAGAACATCGCGACCGTGCAGTTCGACCACCGGCTGCTGGCGACCGTCACGGCGCTGCTGGCCATCGCGACGGTGGCGGTCGGGCTGCGCGGCGGCGTCACGGGCCGGCTACGGACCGCACTGCTCGCGCTGGGCCTGATGGTGCTGGGCCAGTATGCCTTGGGGGTCACGACGCTGCTCTGGGTCGTGCCGCCCGCCTTGGGCACAATGCACCAGGCCATGGCGGTCCTTGTGCTGACCGCGGCGCTTGCGGCATTGCATGAAGGGCGCAGCCATGCCGCGGCGCTGTCCGCCCCTGCGACGATCCTGGCTCCCGTGTTCAAGGATGTTCGATGACCCAGCCCGCTCCCAGCCCCATCGCCGCGACCGACGCCCTGTTCTTCGACCGGCCCGGCGCCGCCCTGGACCGCTCGGACGCCGAGCGCATCACCGGCGCCGCCCTGGCCGGCATGGATGACGGCGAGCTGTTCCTGGAATACCGGGAAAGCGAGCAACTGAGCCTGGACGACGGGCATATCCGCAGCGCCGGGTTCGACACGCAGCTCGGCTTCGGGCTTCGGGCGATGCTGGGGGAGGAGGCCGGGTACGCCCATGCCGGGGAGCTTTCGGCCGACGCGCTGGGCCGGGCGGCCGCGACGGTCTCCGCCGTGCGCGCCGGGCGGTCCGGCACGGCGGCCGCAGCGCCGCGGGCCAGCAACGCCCGGCTGTACTCCGACGCCAACCCGCTGACCGACACCCAATTCCCGGACCGCACGGCGGTGCTCAGCGAGATCGACGCCTATGCGCGCGGACGGGACCCGCGGGTCAAGCAGGTGATGGCGTCGCTGTTCGGGGAATGGCAGGCGGTCCAGGTGCTGCGCGCGGACGGCACGCGGGTGGCCGATCTACGCCCGCTGGTCCGGCTCAACGTGTCGGTCGTGGTGGAGCAGGACGGGCGGCGGGAGAGCGGCACTTTCGGCGCAGGGGGCCGGCACGGCTATGGCCGGCTGCTCGACGGCGCCTTCTGGCGCGGTGCGGTGGACGAGGCGCTGCGCCAGGCCCTGGTCAACCTCGACAGCCGCCCGGCGCCGGCCGGGGAGATGCCCGTGGTGCTCGGCCCCGGCTGGCCCGGCATCCTGCTGCATGAGGCCATCGGCCACGGGCTGGAGGGGGACTTCAACCGCAAGAAGACCTCGGCCTTCGCCGGGCTGCTCGGGCAGCGCATCGCCAGCCCCGGCGTCACCGTCGTGGACGACGGCACCCTGCCGGACCGGCGGGGCAGCCTGACGGTCGATGACGAGGGCACGCCGTCCGGGCGCACCACCATGATCGAGGACGGCGTGCTGACCGGGTTCATCCAGGACCGGCTGAACGCCCGGCTGATGGGCGTGCCGGCGACGGGCAACGGGCGACGGCAGAGCTTCGCCCACGCGCCGATGCCGCGGATGACCAACACCGTCATGCTCGGCGGCCCGTCGGAGCCGGAGGAGATCATCCGTTCCGTGCCGCGCGGCCTGTATGCGGTGAACTTCGGCGGCGGCTCCGTCGATATCACCTCAGGCAAGTTCGTGTTCTCCGCCAGCGAGGCCTACCTGATCGAGGACGGACGCATCACCAGCCCGGTGAAGGGGGCCACGCTGATCGGCAACGGGCCGGACGCGCTGCTGAAAGTGGATATGGTGGGCAACGATCTTGGCCTCGATTCCGGCATCGGCACCTGCGGCAAGAACGGGCAAGGCGTGCCGGTGGGCGTCGGCCAGCCGACCTTGAAGCTCTCAAGCTTGACGGTCGGTGGAACGGCGACATAGGAGTGGGGGGCATGTGGCGCTTCCTGTCCCGATTTTCCCTGGCCAGGCTTTCCCTGGCCTTCCCCCTCGCGCTCGCCGCGTTGCCGGCCAGGGCCGCCGACCAGCCGGACTCTTGCCCGGCGGCGCGCGTCGCCCCCCTAGTGCTGCCGCATGTCAAGGAGGCTCTGGACCACAACGCGGAGCTGACCATCGTCGCGTTCGGCTCCTCCTCGACGCAGGGCTGGCATTCCAGCAGCATCGCGCACAGCTACCCGGCAGTGCTGCAATCCGTGCTGTCAGCCGCGCTCCCCGCGGCGCACGTCGCCGTCATCAACCGCGGCATCGGCGGCCAGGACGCCGCGGAGATGCTGCCGCGGATCGAGACGGACGTGCTGGAGGTGCGGCCCAGCCTGGTGATCTGGCAGGTCGGCGCCAACGGGGCGATGAAGAACCGCGACCCCGAGGAGTTCAGGCGCCTCGTTGCGGACGGCGTGCACACCTTGCGGGACAAGGGGATCGACGTGGTGCTCATGGACAACCAGCGCGCGCCCCTGATCCTCGCCGCGCCGCTGCATCAGCAGATCGACCAGATCCTGACCGACCTCGCGGCGCAGACCGGGACCGGCCTGTTCGACCGCGGCGCGCTGATGGACCAGTGGCAGTTCTCCGGGCACCCCTACAAGGAGTTCATCTCGGACGACGGCGTACACCACAACGACCTCGGCTACCGTTGCGTGGCGCAGGCCCTGGGGTCGGCGATCCTGGCCGGGCTGAACCCGCCGGCACCGTTCCGCTCCGCCTCAGCCCGGCATTAGCTCCTCGCCCCGGCGCCGCGCTGTTTCGCCTTCCGCCGGACTACCCTCGACCACGCCTGCAAGCCGCAGCCCGCGCGCCAGGTGCTCCCGGTCCTCGGCCCGCTCGAAGGGACTGTCCCGGAGGCAGCGTTCGACGGTGAAGTTGGGGTCGATGGCGAGCAGGCGGCGGCGCACCACCGCAGCCTCCTGCGTTTGCCCCAGGAAGCCGAGCGCGGCCAGATAGGGTTCGCACGCCGCGGAGAACGCCGGGTTCATCTCGCTGGCGCTGCGCCCGGCGATGACGACCGCCTCGTAGTCCCGCTTCGCCAGCGCCACCAGGCTGAACCCCGTGTCATGGTGGAACGCATGGGGGTCGGTGGGCGCAAGCTGCTTGTAGCGCGACAGGCGGCGCTCGCCTTCTTCCCAATCACCGAGGTAGAGGTGGGCCAGGCCCGACAAGGCCCAGGCCATCGCCAGGTTCGGGTTGAGGGCCAGGGCGCGCTCGTGCAGGGCGATGCCCTCCCGGCTGCGGCGCTGGAGAGCGGCGCGGACATGGCCCGCGATCGTCAGCGCCTTGGCATCCTGCGGGTCGAGGGTGACCGCCCGTTCCGCGTAGGATGCCGCCTCGCTCACCGCCGCGTCACGGTCCTTCGCCCAGCCCTGGCCCACGAGGAGGCCGAGCCAGCTTGCGTGCCAGGCGTAGGGTGCCGCGAAGTCGGGTTCGAGCGAGATCGCCTGGCGCAGCCATTGCCCGGACTGCATGAAATGCTCGCGCTCCAGCCGTCCCAGGCCGGGGAGCGCGCGGAGCAGCAGGTCGTAAGCCGTCGCGTCCGACGCCGGGCGCTGGGCAGCGCGGCGACTCTCGATGGCAAGGATTTCCGGATCGACCTGCGCCGTGACCTCGGACGCGACCTCCTCCTGCAGGGCCAGCAGGTCGCTGGTCTGCCGGTCGAAGCGCCTGGCCCAGGCGACCTGGCTGCCGTCCCGCAGGTCAACGAGCCGCAGGGTGATGCGGAACCGCCGGCCCACCCGCTGCACCAGGCCGTCCAGCACGAAGTCCAGCCCGAATGCCCGGCGCAGCGTCGCGTCATCCCGGCTCTGCTGGACGGCCTGCGCCAGCGACCCGCTCGATACCAGGGACAGCCAGCGAGCCTTCTGCATCGCCGCGGTGATCTCCTCGGCCAGCCCCAGGGCGAGGTGCGCCTCCGTCTCGTCCGTGCCGACAAGGGTGAGCGGCAGCACGCCGAGCTTGGGACCCACGCGCGGCAGGCCGGTGCGGGGCTGATGCCGCAGGTCCGCGGCGGGCGGCACCGGGACGGCCACCGCCGGGCGTGCCGTGCGGCCCGTGCGGATGTCCGCCAGCAGCGCCTGGGTTTCGGCGGACGGCGTCGCGTCCAGCAGGTCGGCCAGCACGGCCCGGCAGCGGTCGTAGGACTGGATCGCCATGCCGCGCTCGCCGCGTTCGGCATGGGCGCGCATCAGCGCCCGCCACGCGCCCTCATGCGCGCGGTCGATGGACAGAAGCTGCTGGGCGACGACGATCAGCGCCTCCGGCGACCCCTGCTCCGTCAGCAGCGTCTCGCCGACCGAACGGGCGCGGTCGCGCAGGCGTTCACGCTCGCTTTGCAGCCAGCCGTCGAAGGCGGGATCGACGCCGTCCAGCTCCTCCAGCAGCTCGCCGTCGAGCAGGGCGAGCGACGCCGGGTGGGTCGTGGTGGCGCGCAGCACCTCCTCCACATCGACCCAGACGACGCCGGGGCGGAGCGACAGGCTGTCCCGGTTGATCGACAGCACGTCCTTGCCGACCGGGGTGAGGACCTCCAGCAGGCGGTGGATCTCCTGGCGGAGCGAGGCGCGCGCCTGCTCCTCCGGACGCCGGCTCCACAGCAGCTCGGCCAAACGCGAGCGCAGCACTGGACGGGGCGCGGACAGCGCAACGATGGCGAGCAGGGCGCGCGTCTTGCGGCCCGGCGGCAGGATGCTGTCGCCGCTCGGGACCGACGCCTCCATCTGGCCGATCAGCCGGAGGCGCACGGCCACCGGGTCGGCGGCATCGGCGACAGAACGTGGGGCGGCACGAGGCTGGCTGACGATCATTACCGCATTACCGCTCATCTCACGCTTCATTACAAGTTGATTGTGAAGGCGGCGGCAAGACTCCTCACAAAATCGTGTTCACCTCCGCCGCGCGTGACCCGGCGTGGACTCCGTAAAGCGCGGCCTCGGCGAAGATGCGCTCCGCCTGGCCGTTCCATGCCCCATGATAGCGCGACAGCCAGTGCTCGGCCTGGGTCGGCCCGCCCTCCAGCATCGGCTCCAGCGGGGCGAGGTGGATGGCCTCGTCCTCACCGTCGGCGTCGTGCCGGGCACGGGCGCGTAGCCCGTCCCGTGCAATGGCCACCACGTCCCGCGCCAGGTCCCGCACCGTCCCCTCGGCCCAGGGCGCGTCGAGGGCGAGCCGGGGCACCGCGGCCCGGAGCGCCTGGTATGCGTCCCAAGGCTGCCGCCGCACCAGCGCGTCCGCCGCCGCCAGCGCCGCGTCGTCGTACAGCAGGCCCACCCACAGGGCGCTCTGCGCCACCATCATGTCGGGACGGCCGGCGTCGCTGCCCCGCATCTCCAGGAAACGCTTGACCCGCACGTCGGTGAAGGCCGTCGTCATGTGGTCGGCGAAATCGCCCACCGTGGCCCGCCCGTTGCCGATCTGCGGGCGGCGCCCGGCCATGTACTCGCGGAACGACTCGCCCGCCACGTCCTTGTAGGCGCCGTGCCGCTCGATGAAGTACATCGGCACGTCGAGCAGCCACTCGACGTAACGCTCGAAGCCGAAGTCCTCGGCGAACATCACGGACGGCATCCCGGACCGGGCATTGTCCGTGTCCGTCCAGACCCGGGCGCGGCTCGACAGGAAGCCGCTCGGCTGGCCGTCCACGAAGGGCGAGTTGGCGAACAACGCGGTCGCCACCGGCTGCAGCGCCAGCGACACGCGCAGCTTGCGGGCCATGTCGGCCTCGGAGGAATAATCCAGGTTCACCTGCACGGTGCAGGTCCGCTGCATCATGTCGAGGCCAAGCTGCCCGACCAGCGGCATGTAGCGCCGCATGATGGCGTAGCGGCCCTTCGGCATCCACGGCATGTCGGCCCGGCCCAGCGTCGGGTGGTGCCCCAAGGGCGCGAAGCCGATGCCGAGCGGGGCCGCCGCCGCGCGCACCGCCTCGATGTGGGCGGCAAGCTCGTCCCGCGTCTGGTGCAGCGTCTCCAACATGCCGCCCGACAGCTCGAACTGCCCGGCCGGCTCCAGGGACACGGAGGCGCTGCGGTGCATCCCCTGCCCTTTCAGGCCGATGGGGTTGCCGCCCTCCAGGATGAGCCGCCACCCGTCCGGATCGGACGCCGCCATGCCTTGCAGCACGGCGCGGATGCCGTCCGGCTCGTACGGCGGGGGGCGGATGTCGGACGCCTGGAAGCCGAACTTCTCATGCTCCGTGCCGATGCGGTACTCGGATTTCGGCTTGCATCCGGCGGCAATGTGGTCCGCCAACTGCTGGACCGAGCGGATCGGCGTCGCGTCGGCGTCTCCGGGATTGGACATGGCGTGCAGGCATCCTTGATGGCAGGCGGCACACCAATGCCACCCGCCAGGGTTGTCAAGCGTGGGTCGGGACGCGGCGGCTACGCCCGGATCAGGGTGCCGATGCCGCCTTCGGTGAACAGTTCCAGCAGGCAGGCATGAGGCATGCGCCCGTCCAGGATCACCGCGCCGCGTACGCCCTTGCGGACGGCCTCCACGCAGTTCTCGACCTTGGGGATCATGCCGCCCGAGATCACGCCGCCCGCGATGGCCGCCTCGACCTCCGCCACGGTCATGTCCGGGATCAACTGGCGGTCCGCGTCCAGCACCCCGGCCACGTCCGTCAGCATCAGCAGCCGCTTCGCGCCCAAGGCGCCGGCCACGGCGCCGGCCACCGTGTCGGCGTTGATGTTGTAGGTCTGGCCGTCCTCGCCCATGGCGACGGGCGCGATCACCGGGATCAGCCCGGCGCCGGTCAGCGCATGGATCACCCGCACGTCCACGCTCTCCGGCTCGCCGACGAACCCCAGGTCCAGCGCGCGCTCGATGTGGCTATCGGGGTCGCGCACGGTGCGGGTCAGCTTGCGGGCGCGGATCAGGCCGCCGTCCTTGCCGCAGATGCCCACCGCCAGGGCGCCCGCGATGTTGATCAGCCCGGCGATGTGCTTATTCACCGTGCCGGCCAGCACCATCTCGACCACCTCCACCATGGAGGCGTCGGTGACGCGCAGCCCGTCCACGAAGTTGGAGCGGATCTGCAGGCGGTCCAGCATCGCATTGATCTGCGGCCCGCCGCCGTGCACCACGACCGGGTTCACCCCGACCTGCTTGAGCAGCGCGATGTCGCGTCCGAACTGCGCGGCCAGCGTCTCGTTGCCCATCGCGTGGCCGCCATACTTCACCACCACCGTGATGCCGGCGTAGCGGCGCAGGTACGGCAGCGCCTGCACCAGGGTGTCCGCCCGTTCGGCGGCGGCCTGCAGTTGCTCGCGGGTGAGTGCCATGCAAGTTCCCTACCGGGGCGGCGCGCGGTTGGTCAAGCCGGCAGTCCCAGGCCCGCAAGCTCCGCCCGCAGCACGTCCATGCCCAGCCCGGTCTCGCCGCTGGTGGTGAACAGCTCCGGGTACGCGGCCGGGTGCTTGCGGATCAGCGCCTGGACCTCCGCCTGCTTACGGGCGAGCGCGCCGGGCTTCACGCCGTCGGCCTTGGTGAGCACGGCCTGGTAGGTCACGGCGGCTCGGTCCAGCAGGTCCATCACCGCGAGGTCCGACGCCTTGATCTCGATCCGGCTGTCCAGCAGCAGCACGACCCGGCGCAGCGTCGGCCGGCCGCGCAGGTACTCGAACATCAGGCCCTGCCAGTCCTCCTTGATCTCCTTCGCCGCCTTGGCAAAGCCGTAGCCCGGCATGTCCACGAGGGTGAGCCGCCCGCCGAGGTCGAAGAAGTTGAGCTGCCGGGTTCGCCCCGGGGTGTTGGAGGCGCGCGCCAGCGACTTGCGCCCGGTGAGCGCGTTCACCAGCGTCGATTTGCCGACGTTGGACCGCCCGGCGAACGCGACCTCCGGCAGGCCAGGATCGGGAAGCTGGTCCAGGCGCTGCGCCGCGTAGAAGAACTGGCACTCGGCGGCGAACAGCAGCCGCCCGGCCTCCATCTGCTCCGCGTCAGGGGCGGACGGCCCGGCGGCTAGGACCGGCCCATCTAGGACCGGGCCATCCGCGGGATCGCGAGCCGGGTCTGCCGCTGGATCATCCATTGCTGCGCGATCGTGAGAAGATTGTTCCAACTCCAGTAGATCACCAGCCCGGCGGGGAAGCTCGACAGCATGAAGGTAAAGATGATCGGCATGAACTGGAAGAGCTTGGCCTGCACCGGGTCGGGCGGCGGCGGGTTGAGCTTCTGCTGCAGGAACATGGTGACGCCCATGATGAGCGGCCATACGCCCAGGTGCAGCAGATGCGAGTAGGCGGCGGGGTCGAAGGGGAGCAGGCCGAACAGGTTGAACACGTTGGTCGGATCGACCGCCGACAGGTCGTGAATCCAGCCGAAGAACGGCGCGTGCCGCATCTCGATGGTGACGAAGATCACCTTGTAGAGCGAGAAGAACACGGGGATCTGCACCACCATCGGCAGGCAGCCGCTGGCCGGGTTGACCTTCTCCGACTTGTAGAGGCCCATGATCTCGGACTGCATCTTGGCGGGGTCTTCCTTCAGCCGCTCGCGGATCTCCTGCATCTTCGGGCCGAGCAGCTTCATCTTGCTCATCGACTTGTAGGACTTGTTGGCCAGCGGGAAGAACACGGCCTTGGCGAACACCGTGAAGATCATGATGGCGATGCCGAAGTTGCCGGTCAGGTGGAACAGCCAATCGAGCGCGTAGAAGATCGGCTTGGTCAGGAAGTAGAACCAGCCGAAATCGACCGCCTTGTCGAAGTTGGGGATGCCCAGCTCGCTCTGGTACTGGTCGAGGAGCTGCACCACCTTGGCGCCGGCGAACAGGCGGGTCGTGCTGCTGCCCACGGCGCCGGGTCCGACGACCACGGGGTCCTTCGACAGGAAATCGGTCTGGTAGCGGTCGCTGCTGTTCTCCGTCACGTGGCGGAAGCTGGCGATGACCGGCACAGCCTGGTCGGGGATCAGCGCCGTGAGCCAGTACTTGTCGGTGATCCCGGCCCAGCCGCCCGTGGTCGGCATGTCGAGCGAGGGGCCGTGGGTCTTCTCGCTCTCGGTCTTGGCCTTCTGGTAGGTCTGCTCCTGCAGGCGTCCGCCCAGCACGCCCAGCAGGCCCTCGTGCAGGATGTAGTAGCCCGCCGTGGTGGGCGTGTAGTCGCGGCGGATGCGGGACCAGGGGTGCACGCTGACCGCGGCGCTCCCGGTGTTCCGCACGCGCTGCTCCGCAGTGAACAGGTAGTTGGCATCGACCGACAGCGCGATCTCGAACACCTGCCCGGCGCCGTTGTCCCAGGACAGCGTCACCGGCGTTCTCGTCGTCAGCTCGGGCGCGGAGGCGGTCCACAGGGCGTCGAGGTCCGGCACCTTCACGTCCGGGCTGTCCGCCGTCCAGCCGAACTGCACGTAGTAGGGCTGTGGGTCGGCGCGCGGCTCCAAGAGGCGCACCAGGGGCGAGTCCGGGTCCACCGCCTCGCGGTAGTCGCGCAGCACCAAGTCGTCCAGCCGGGCGCCGAGCAGGCTGATGCTGCCCTGGACCCGGGGCGCCGCGATCTTCACCCGCGGCACGTCGCGCGGCGGCGGGACGGGCATGGGCTGGGTGCCGGGGGCGGCGACGTCTCCGGTGGGGCGCGGCGTCAGCTCGGCCGGCGTGGACTGCGTGGCCTGCTGGACCGCCCGCGGGGCCGGCTTCGGCAGCAGCAACTGGAAGCCCAGCAGGATCGCGACCGAGATCGCGATGGCGAGGAACAGGCGTTTTTGGTCCATCGGAGGGCCGTCACTTTCTCAGGGCATGGGCGGGGGGCACCGGATCGACGCCGCCGTCGCACCAGGGATTGCAGCGCAGCACCCGGCGCGCGGCCATCAGGCTGCCGGACGCAGCGCCGTGGCGCCGCAAAGCCTCGATCCCGTAGGCGCTGCACGTCGGCTCGAAGCGGCAATGGGCGCCGATGAACGGGCGCAGCGTCCATTGGTAAACCCGGATGCAGCCGACCAGGACATGCGCGATCAAGATGCTCCCGCCTTGGCAAGCGCCCGCCGCACGTCGTCCAGCAGCAGGGCAAAAGGCCGGGTCCGCGTCGCGTCGCGCCCGACCAGCACGAGATCTACGTCCCCGAACGGGGTTTCACGCGCGAGCAGGCGCACCGCTTCCCGCAGGCGCCGTTTGGTCCGGTTGCGGACCACGGCGTTGCCGACCTTCTTGGTGACGGTGAAGCCGATCCGCGCCGGCCCGCCATCCCCGCGCGGCAACGCCTGGAGCGCCAGGCCATGCACCGACGCCCGGCGTCCCTTGCCGGCGACCCGCAGGAACTCGGCCCGGCGCTTCAGGCGCTCCGGTTGCTCAGCAAGGTCCGGCGGCATCGCCGCCTCGGCCGCGTCAGGCTGACAGGCGCTTGCGGCCCTTGGCGCGGCGGTTCGCCAGGACCTTGCGCCCGCCCACGGTGGACATCCGGGCGCGGAAGCCATGGCGGCGCTTGCGGACCAGCTTGGACGGTTGATACGTGCGCTTCACGGTGAACTCCGGTTCCGGTGATGCGGCTGCGAGCCAAGGCGGATGCGCCGCTCGGCAACCGGGCAACAAACAATACGGGCAGCCTGGCCCGGCGATTCGATGGCAGAGGCGGCTTATAATTCGCCGTCCCCAGCCAAGTCAATCCAAGTCGGAGGCGCGAAACCCTTGAGCGGGGACGCGATTGGTGCTGATACCGCGGCATGATCGCGCGCCGCGTCCTCGTTCCGCTGGCCGGCTCCGCCTCGGCGTTCGGCGCGTCGGGCGCGGTGCTGGCGCTGATGGGCGCGGGTGTGCCGTTCCTCCTGGCGGCGCTCGGCGCGTCGGCGTGCGCGGGTCTGGTCCTGTACGGCCTCATGGCGCCCGGCTCCGCGGCGCCGGGCGACGCCGCGGCGCAGGCCCGCATCGACGCCCTCCAGGCGCAGATGTCCAACCTGCGGCACGACCTGCGCGGCGCGCTGTCCCCGGCCATGATCGTCTCGGACCGCCTCACCGCCCACGCCGACCCCGCGATCCGCCGGGCGGGAGAGACCGTGGTACGGTCCGTCGAGCAGGCCTCGGCGCTCATTACGGCGTCCAAGGACCCCGGGCCGCCCGGCAACGGCGCGGCGTAATCCCGAGGGACGCGGCGTCAGCCGTCCCGCTTCGCCGCGAACTCCACGTCGCGGTGGACGTGCACGGACATCAGCAGGCCGAAGCCGAACATCGCCATCAGCATGGCCGACCCGCCATGCGACACCAGCGGCAGCGGCACCCCGCCCACCGGGATCGCGCCCACCACCATGGCGAGGTTCACGAACGCATACATGAAGAAGTTGGTGGAGACGCCGAGCGCCAGCAGCCGCCCGTAGCGGTGCCGGCAGCGGAGCGCCACCAGCATCCCCGCGCACACGATGCAGGCCAGCAGCGCCATCACCGCGAGGCCGCCGACCAGGCCGAACTCCTCCGCCAGCGTGGTGAAGATGAAGTCGGTCTGCTTCTCCGGCAGGAAGTCGAGCTGCCCCTGCGTCCCGTGCAGGAAGCCCTTGCCCCACATCCCCCCGGACCCCATCGCGATCTTGGACTGGATGATGTTGTAGCCGGCGCCCAGCGGGTCGCTCTCGGGGTTGAGGAAGGTGGTGATCCGGGCGCGCTGGTAGTCGTGCATGTGGTCGAAGGCGAAGCGCGCGGCGAACGGCGCCGGCAGCAGGACCAGGGCCACGGCCCACCAGCGGATGCCGGCCGCCAGGAACATGGCCGCCCCCACCAGCCCCACGATGACCGCGGTGCCGAGGTTCGGCTCCTTGAGGATCAGGCCGACCGGCAGCAGCACCAGCAGGACCGGCACCAGCAGGAACAAGGGGTTGCCCATCTGCGCCCAGCTCGCCCGGCGGAACCACGCGGCCAGCGCCATGACCAGCCCGATCTTGGCCAGCTCGCTCGGCTGCACCTGCAGGCCGCCCAGATCGAGCCACCGCTGCGCCCCCTTGCCGACATGGCCGATCCGCAGCACCAGCACCAGCAGCCCGACGGATGCGCCGTACACCGGCCAGGACAGCCGCGCCACCCAGCGGATGTCGATAAGCCCGATGCCCAGCATCAGCGCCAGCCCGACGCCGAAGCGCAGGATGTGGCGCGACGCATACGGCTCCGGCGCGCCGCCGGCGGCCGAGTACAGCGCGACGTAGCCGACCCCCGCCAAGGCGCAGAGCAGCAGCACGAGCACCCAGTTGACCCGCCACAGCTTGGCCAGGAGGCCAAAGGACGGCTCCGCCCGGAGCAGCCGCCGGGCCATAATCACGGCCGCCCCTCCGCCACCCGCTGCGCCGGGGCGCCCGGCTGCACGCTTGGCTGCGCGGCGGGGTCGCGGGCCAGCGCGTCGGCCATGATGTCCCGGCCGAGCGGTGCCGCGGCGGCGGCCCCGGCGTTGCCGTGCTCCCCCCCGCCCGCCACCGCGGAGCCCGGCGCGTCGGACGGCGCGGAGGCGGC
>CAXTTB010000048.1:0-6829 GCA_964246905.1 uncultured Acetobacteraceae bacterium
GCCCGGCGCGGCGCAGGCGCACGGCGCCGCGTCCGACAGCGGCAGCAGGAGGGACACGACCGTGCCCTCCCCCGGGCGGCTGGACAGGCGCACGCCGCCGCCGCTCTGCCGGGCGAAGCCGTACACCTGGGCGAGGCCGAGGCCGGTGCCCTGCCCCACGCCCTTGGTGGTGAAGAACGGCTCGAACACCCGGGCCTGGGTCTCCTCCGACATGCCGGTGCCGGTGTCGGCCACGGTGAAGCGCACGAAGGCGCCGTGCAGCCCGTCCGGGTCGGTCAGGCCGTCCAACGTCACCGCCTCCGCCGTGATGCGGAGCGTGCCGCCATCCGGCATGGCGTCCCGCGCGTTCACCGCGAGGTTCAGCACGGCCAGCTCCAGCTCGTCCGGGTCGGCCTGCACCGGCGGCAGGCCCGGCGGCACCTGCAGCTCCGTCTCGATGTCGCCGCGCAGCGTGCGGGTCAGCAGCTCCCCCGCGCCGTCCTTGAGCCAGGCGCCGAGGTCGATGGCCTCCGGGCGCAGCGACTGGCGGCGGGCGACGGTGAGCAGGCGCTTGGTCAGCTCCCCCCCGCGCTGCGCCGCCCGCCGCACGCTGTCGAGCAGGTGCGCCCGGCGCTCCGGGTCCTGCGTGCGCTCGATGAGCGTGAGGCCGCTCAGCACCACCTGCAGCAGGTTGTTGAAGTCGTGCGCCACGCCGCCGGTGAGCTGGCCCACCGCTTCGAGCTTCTGCGCCTGGCGCAGCCGGGCTTCCAGCGCGTTGCGGGCGGTCACGTCGCGGAACACCGCGAGCAGCCGGGCGATGCGGCCCGATGCGTCGCGCAACGGGGTCAGCGTCGCCTCGAAGGTGCCGGACCGCTCGGGGAAGCCCAGCGCCGCGGTGAAGCCGAGGCTGGCGCCGGCCTCCACGCACCCGCGGAGCTGCGCCTCCACGGCGGCGGCGTCGGGCGGAGGCAGGATGGCCGAAGCCGACCGCCCGGCGAGGGCGGCGGCGGACAGGCCCACGGCCTGCTCGGCGGCAGGGTTCGCCCCCTCGAACAGGAACGCGCCCTCCTCCGTGGCGCGCAGGGTGAACATGCACTCGGGGAAGCTCTCGAACACCGCGCGGGCCTGCGCCTCGCTCGCGGTCAGCGCCTCCGTGCGTTCCTGCACCCGGGCTTCCAGGGTGGCGTTGAGGTCGCGCACCGCGATCTGCCGGTTGCGGGCGCGGAGCGCGGAGCGCGCGGCGCTGGCCAGGGTCTCGCCGTTCAGCGGGCGCTCCAGCAATATGGCGTTGCCGAGGGCCTCCAGCGTCTGGACGTGACGCGGGGAGCGCGGGCCGGGCTGCTTGGTGGCGAGCACCAGGAAGGGCAGGTCGGACCAAGGCGGCTGCGCCGCGGTGACGCCGAGCAGGGCATCGAGGTCCGGGCCGGCCAGCGCCTCCTCCGTCGTGACCACGGCCGCGCAGGCGTCGAGGCGCATGGCCAGGGCGGGCAGGTCCGTGACGGCATGGGCGGTGATGCCGGCGCGGGCGAGCACCTGGCCGATCACCTCCGCGTCGCGCCCGCGCGGGGCGAGGATCAGGACCGTGCGCTCGGGCATCGCGGCGCCTCAGCCCGGCTCGGCGCCAGCCGGGGACAGCGCGCCGTCCCAGGCCGACATGCCGCCGGACGGGTTCTTCAGCGGCCCGCCCACGGACACCCCCTGCGGGCCGATGGCGATCTCCCGGATCGTGCGCTCGTGGCTGGAGGTGCGGGTCTTCACCACCGCGAGCGCCTTCCGCACCTCGCCCCCGGCCTCGAAGTAGCGCAGCAGCACCACGGCGTCCGCGAGGTAGCTGAGGTCCACCGACGCCGTGACCTGGCCGACCAGGCCGTGCTGGCCGAGCACCATCAGCGTGACCACGCCCCGCTGGTTGAGGTAGGTCAGCAGCTCGTGCATCTGCAGCAGCAGGTACTTCTCGCCGGGCATGCTCTGCAGGTAGGCGTTGAGGCTGTCGATCACCACGACCTGCGCCCCGTCCTGCTCCACCGCCCGGCGCACGTAATAGGTGAACTCGCCCGGCGACATCTCGGCCGGGTCGATCTGGCGGATGCCGAGCTGCCCGGTGTCGATGAACGGGCGCAGGTCCATGCCGAGCGCGGCGCACCGGGCCATCAGCGTGGGCAGCCCCTCGTCGAACAGGAAATACGCCCCGCGCTCGTCCCGGCGCAGCGCCGCGACCAGCGCCGTGGTGGCGGTGGTGGTCTTGCCGGTGCCGGACGGGCCGAGCAGCAAGGTGTTGGTGCCGGGCACGAGGCCGCCCCCAAGCATCCGGTCCAGCCCGTCGTTGCCCGTGCTCACCGCCGCCGCGCCGAACTCGGCGTGGTGCTCGTTCGCGATCAGGCGGGGATACACGGACAGGCCGCCCCGCTCGATGGTGAAGTCGTGGTAGCCGCCGCGGAACTGGTTGCCCCGCAGCTTCACCACGCGCAGCCGCCGCCGGTCCGCGCCGTAGTCCAGCGCCGTCTGCTCCAGCGTCACCACGCCGTGCGCCAGGCTGTGCAGCTTCACGTCGCCGCGTCCGGAGGACAGCTCCGTGGAGCGGTCATCGAGCAGGAACACGGTGCAGCCCTGCTGCCCGAAGAACTGCTTGAGCGCCAGGACCTGGCGGCGGTAACGCTGCGGGTTCTCGGCCAGCAGGCGGATCTCGCTCAGGCTGTCGAACACGACGCGGGCCGGGCTGCGCGCCCGCACCCGGGCCATCACGGCGCGGGCGGTCTCCCCGAGTTCCAGTTCCGCCGGGTGCAGCACGCTTTGCTCCGCCTCCCCGTCCAGCCCGGCCTCGGTGATCAGCTCGAAGATGTCGATGCCGTCGAGGGTCCAGCCGTGATTCGCGGCGACGGCGCGCAGCTCGTCCTCAGACTCCGAGAGCGTGACATAAAGGGTGGCATCACCCCGGCGCACGCCTTCAAGCAGGAAGCTGAGGGCCAGCGTGGTCTTGCCGGCGCCGGGCGTGCCCTCGATCAAGTACAGCCGGCCCGGGTCGATCCCGCCGTGCAGGATGGCGTCGAGGCCGGTGGTCCCGGTCGAGATCTTGGGCTGCGGCGCGGGCAGGGTCATGCCGGCAGTCATGGATCATCGCCCTTGCGAAATCAATCTCGCCCGGCCATGGACCCGTCAGCGGGTGCGGTAGTACACCGACCGCGCGCCGCCGGGAACGCCCCGGCGCCAGGCCCGGTACTTGTAGGTGCCCCAGGCCACGACGGCGGCGATCACCACCACCGGCAGCAGCAGCGCCGCGATCCACAGCGCCAGGGCCGCCACCGCGGCGGCGCCCGCGAGCACGGCCACGATGGTCGCGCCCAACAGAAGCTTGAACGACAGCGGGGCGCGCATCCCGGGCGGCTTGGTGCGGAACGTGCCGTCGGGCGCCATGTCGATGACGGGCGGAATGCGGTTCATATGGAGGACGTGGGCCTGGGGTATTCGGGTTCAAGTGTCGTCTGGGGAGGGCGTGCAAATAGCCCTGGCCCAGGACCGCCAGGGGGCGGCGGTCCCGGGCGGAGTGTTCAGGCCGGCTTGCCCGGCTTGCCCTCCGTCGGCTCCAGGTTCTCGGCCCCGGTGCGGGTGCCGCCGACCTTGTCCGCGCCGCCGGCGTCGGGTTCGCCGGGCTTCTTGTGGTTGCCGGTGTCCTGCTGGCCGTCTGTGTGGTCGATGGATTTTTCGGTGTGCGGCTGCTTCATGGCTCGGCTCCGTTCGTGGCTTCCGGGCATAGAACGCGCGCCGCGGCGGAGGTTGCATGGCGGCCCCGCCCATCGCGGGCACACGGCTCAGCGGAGGCGCAGCCCGGACAGCGGGAGCGGCGTTCCGGGATCGCCGATGGGCCGCAGCTCGACCCTGATCTCGGCGGGGTAGTGCCAGTCCGACTTCGGGCCGGACGGCGCCGCAGCCAGGATGGCCAGGCCGATCAGCCCGGTGTTCAGCGGCACGAAGCCTGCGGACGAGTGGGAGGGCGTGGCGTCTGCGTGCGCTGCGGCGAAGCCGGCCTTCGTGCAGGCCACGTCCAGCGTGCCCGGCCCTGGCGCGAACTCGATCCGGCCCGGAGTGGCGGCCACGGCGCCGAGCCGCGCGCCTGCCCGCTCCATCGAACAGGCCGCGCCGGGCGGGTCGGAGGTGATCAGGATGCCCTCCGCCGCCCCCGGCTGGCAGGCGCACAGCATGAGGGACGCCGCAGCCAAGGGCCAGCACGGCCGCATCAGCCGCCCCCGGCAACGGGATGGGTGGGTTCGCGGTAGGTGAAGCTGCCGCCCAGCCCGGGGTAGGCGGACAGCGCGGACTTCGCCGCGGCGTCGTTCCGGCTATATGTCTTCAAGCTCCCCTGGAGCGTGTCGGAGTCGATGCTGAACAGGAAGTCCCCGGCATAGACGACCTCGCCGGGTCCGACGCGCACGGCGATGCCGGGCGGCAGCCGGGCGTCGATGCTTTCGTTCCGGGCCGGGAAGCCGCGGGAGACCGTTTCGTGGATGGAGGCGATCTGCCAGGTTCCGGGCGGCAGCTCCACCACCTGCCAGGCAAGCTGGCGGTCGCTGGCGCAGGACTGGCCGCTGAACAGCCCTTTGTAGGTGTTGCAGCCTTGGCGAAGCACGGTGAAGGTGCGCCCGTCGGCCCGCACCAGGTTCACCCCGAAGTTCCGCGTGACGAAGAACACGCTGTTCCGGGCGTTCTCGTCCGCAGCGCCGAGGACGAGGAAGCCATTCGCGTCGGGACCGCTCTTGAGCACGGCGTCGGGCCGGGCGTCCGAGTTGGAGCCGCAGGCGGACAAGGCGGACAGGAGGCAGAGGAGGGGGCCAAGGCGGCGCGTGGTCGGCGTCAAGGAGGCTGCTCCGAATGAGGGCCGGCGCGGCAGGTGCGCCGCCTACCCGTTGAAGTGCGCGTACAGGTAGCTGCGCCCGCCGTCCCCGCCCGAGGGGCCGGTCAGGAAGTTGGAGCCAAGCCCGCCGTCCAGCACGTTGCTGCCTGCGACGGCGGAGAGCGCGTCGTTGCCCGCGCCGCCCTGCACGAAGGCGTTGGGCCGGCCCGCCGCGATGCTGGCGCCGTCCGGGCTGGACCAGATGTACTGGGATTGCAGATAGTTGACGGGACCGTTGTACTGCTGGCCCGCGGCCTTCGTCACCGTGTCCTGGGTGCTGTAGGCCGGGACGGCGTTGGCGGTCGAGGTGGTGGTGATGAGCCAGCCGAGGCCACCGTTGGCGCTGGCCAGCTTGAAATCGGTGTAGGCGTAGCTGCCGGCCAAGGTGAACCGCGCGGCCGTGGAGCCGTCGCTGTAATTGAGGGTGAGCGCGTGCGACGGCGCGTCGTAGCCGATGCGGTTCGCGGCGAACAGGCCGTCCAGGTAGATGGCGTCCCCGGCCTGGAACCCGGCGAGGACGGCGCCCACGTTCTTGTTCGCGGTGCTGGCGATGCGCAGCAGGCCGTCGCCGTCCTCGAAGGTGATGGAGCCGCCCGCGAGCTTGCCGTAGGCCGTGACCTCGCCGCTCGCCACGTCGATCGTCCCGGTGGAGGTGCCGTGGATCTCGCCAAGGGTGTTCGACGACAGGGCGCCCGGCGGGCCGTTGACCGACAGGAGGCCCGAGCCGGACAGGTCGCCGTCCACCTCGAAGCTGGTGCCGCGGCCCGTCGCGCCGTTGACCACGATGAGGCCGTTGTTCACGACGTTGGCGATATGGGCGTAGTCCGCGCCCAGGAAGGCAGCCCATTGCAGCAGGCTGCCGCTGTTGACGCTGACCACGCCGCCGGGGTTGTTGAGCAGGGTGCTGCCGGCGCTGGCGCCGCTGGCGCCGAACCGGCTGGCGTTCTGCAGCAGCAGCGTGCCGTTGTTGGTGAGCTGCGACTGCTGCGCCGTCGCGGTCACGACCTCGTCGTAATACACGCTGCCGGACGCCGAGGCCGTGCCGATCTGGACCAGCCCGTTGTTCACGAACTGGTCTTCCGCATACCAATTGAGCTGCAGGGCGCCGGTTTCGGTGATGCTGGACGCGCCGTCGAGCACGATGTTGTCGAGCAGCAGGCTCTCGTTGGCGCCCCCGGTCTCGTTGAAGACGAACGCGCCCGTGGTGAGCGTGCCGAGCGCGGCGCCGGCCTGCGGTCCGGCGTTCGGGTACCCTGCGTTGACCACCAGCGTGTCGCCCGGCGCGAAGGCGGCGCCGTCCACGAAATTGGACGGGGCGAGCATGAGGCCGCTGCTGGCCGGCTTCCAGGTATGCACGGTCGGCATCGCGGCGTCTCTTTTCGTGCTCACGAGCGGGTTTTGTGGAAACCCTATCAGACAGCCGGCTTACGGCAAGGCGTTTATGGCGTCTTCCCTGCCCTCCGCGACGCCAGGGCCATGATCCCCGCGCCGACCAGCGCCCCCAGCAGGGTCACGGTGACGACCATGATGCGGACCCGGTGGGCGACGCTGCGCGCTTCGCGCCCCTGCTCGTCCAGCACGACGCGGCGCCGGGCGGCCACGCGGTCCCACAGCTCGCCGGGGCCGGACAGCACGGCGTCCGCGTCCGGGCCGAGCGCCGGGCGCAGGTTGTCGAGCCGCGGCGCCGCGGCCGGCGCCCGGGCGGCGGGCCGCCCCAGGGCCCGCACGCCGGGGGGGGGCCGCGCGCGGGCCCGCGGGGCCGGGGGGGGGGCCCAGCACCATGGCTGTCAGAGGCCCGCCCGCGGACCAACCGGACACGACGATGGGGCCGGACACCTCGGTCCGCAGCCAGTCGAGCGCCGCGCGCATCTCGTCCACGATGGCGCTCATGGTGGCGGCGGGGGTCAGCGTATAGCCGGGGAAGGCGGCGGACCAGCCATGGGCGCGCACGCCGTCGCCCAGCAC
>CAXTTB010000048.1:6839-9616 GCA_964246905.1 uncultured Acetobacteraceae bacterium
CTCCAGCGGGACCGGGGTGGCGTAGGTGGCGAACATCCCGGTCAGGCCGACCAGGGCGAAGCACATCAGCAGGAACGCGGTCCAGGTGGCGCGGTCGTTCATCGCGAAGGGTCCTATGCGGGTGGCTGCCCGGCATATGGGGCGGGCGCCGCTCCCGATGACCCTTTTTCCACGCGGTCCAGACGCTGCCAGCGGATCGACGGCACCGCCGTTCTCGGGCGTACGTTGTGGATATCCAACGAAAGGCGCCATCATGCCCCGGACGACGCTGTTCCTCACCAACAAGGCGCAAGCCGTGCGGCCGAACAAGGATGTCGCGTTCCCGAAGGGGGTGCGCGAGGTCATGGCGCTGCGGGACGGGCCGCGCCGGGTGATCGTGCCGTCCAACGCGGCGCGGGACGACGTCTTCGCATCGCCCGGCTTCGACCTGGGGGAGCGGAACCAGCCGCCGATGCAGGACCGCGAGGCGTTGTAGGTGCTGACCCATACGCTGGACACCGACCTGTGCGTCCAAGTGATCCGGGCGGACGGGAGGGGTCGCCTCGCCGTCGATGGTGGGCGGGACCAGCCCGGCCGTGCCTTCAACCTGCATGTGTCGGTGCTGAGGCTGCCACCCGTCGTTCTGTTCCAGCAGCACCGCACCGATCAGGCGCAGGATCGATTGCTTGGACGGAAAGATGCCCGCCACGTCGGCGCGGCGCTTGACCTCCTTGTTCAAACGTTCCAACGGGTTCGCGCTGTGCAGCGTCGAACCAAGGGGTTCGCCGGACTTGGCCCGGTGCCGCTCGGGCAAACCCATGCAGGCGTGCGCGTCCGGAACCACCAGCTTGGTGCCGCGCAGGCCGCGCTTGACCAGGCTGCGCAGGAACGTCGCCCTGCGCCGGCCGGCTCGGGAACTACCTGACCAAGGGCCGATCAGTTCTCGTCACGCCACGTCGCTCGTCCTGGCCCGGACTGGCGCAGCGTCGCGCAGGGAGCCGGTCATGCGGGCCGCTGCGCGTCCACGGCCGACAGCGTGCGCCCGAGCAGGGCAAGCAGGTGCGCGCGCCTTCCGGCATCGGCCACCCTCTCGTTGCCGTTGAAGCCCATGCCCTGCTCTGAAAGGAAATCGAGGACGCACAGGGCGACGTAGGTGCGGAACAGGCGGTCTGCCCTGAACCCGGCCAGCCGCATCCAGGCAGCGGCGTAGCGGGGCGCGCCGCCGAACGCCTCGATGGCCGCAAGCGTCAGCGCGGCTGCGAAGCGCGAATCGCCCCAGCACAGGTCATCAACGTCCACGATGCCGGAGAACCGGCCGCCCGGGGTGACGATGACGTTCTTGGTGGTCGTGTCGTGCAGGAAGGCGACGGCCTGGACTTGGCTCGCCTCGGATCGAACGGCGTGCAGCACGGCTTCAACCCTGTCCGCGATCTCCAGCGGGAACAGCCCATTCTCCGACAGCCGGCGACGCGACCGCGCGAGGCCGCTGGCCAGGACATCGGGCCAGGACGGGCATGGCGCCGTCCCGGCCGTCACCGCGTAGCCATAGCGGCCCGCCGAGGGCAGCCTCGACACGACCGCCTGAGCCTCGACGACCCGTCCCGCTATGCGTTCGAGAGACGTATCGTGCAGGCCGGCCATGACATGGCCAAGGTCGGTGCCGGGAAGGCGTTCAAGCGCAAGCGTCGGAAAGGCGGCGTCGAGGTCCGCATGGAGGACCCGGGGCAACGGCACGCCCAGCGGGCGCAGCCGCCCGTTCAAGCGCAGCGCCCCGCACATCGCGGGCCGCAGCGAGGCCGTCGTCATGCGGAGCACCACGGAGGCGCCGGTTTCCAGGCGCACGTCGAACACCCAGTGGCAGCTTCCCGTCGTGAAGCGCGCAACCGACACCGCCCTTGATCCCAGGAGCCGCAAGGCCGCCTCGCCGGCCGCACCTGCATCCGGCGCCGGAACTCTCTGCGCAGCGTCCACCTGCTCCCCTCACCCGCTGTGCCGGGCGCCTGCGCCGCCGGCTTCCCGAGAGAAGGCTGATCGGACGCCGAGTCAAGGCCGACGGCATCCGTGGGCGCTGGAGCGAGATCCTGCGCCCGGCCGCCCATCGGCTTGGCGGCATGAGTAGTTTCCGAAGCTACGGCGCGGTGTTTCTGCCGGGTAACGTCCTGGCGGCAGGGCGGCCGGCGTCCCGTGCCAGATCATTCCGGAGATCACGATGTCTCGCGACAGCAAGCTGCAGCAGGCCGTCCTCGCCGCCTTCGCAGGCGTGCCGTGCGTCACGGCGGCGCATATCGGCGTCACGGCCCATGCGGGCGTCGTGACCCTCACAGGCCATGTCGGAACCCGTGCCGAGAGGCTTGCCGCGGAGACCGCCGCGTGCCGGGTCAGGGGCGTGCAGGCGATGGCCAACGAGATCGAGGTCCGGCTTCCCTGCGACACGCGGCTCGACATGCGGCGGAGCGACGAGGAGATCGCCATTGCGGCTCTCGACCGGCTTGCCGGGGAAGCGTCGGTGCCGCGGGACAGCGTCCAGGTGAAGGTCGAGAAGGGCTGGGTCACGCTGTCCGGGCGGCTCGACTGGCACTACCAGAGAGAGGCGGCGGAGCGGAGCGTCCGGCCGCTGTTCGGCGTCGTCGGCGTGTCCAACCGGACGATCGTCGAGCCGTCCAACCGGACGATGGTCGAGCCGTCCAACCGGACGATCGTCGAGCCGGAGGCCGAGGCCTTGAGCCGGAACTGCGGCGCCACGGCGGGCGCGGAGCGTGGGCACGTCCGGCTGACAGGGACCGCCCACGCGCCCCCCG
>CAXTTB010000048.1:9626-13027 GCA_964246905.1 uncultured Acetobacteraceae bacterium
CCGGGGGGGGGGGGGGGGGGGCCCCCCCGGGCCCCCCGGCCCGGCCCACGCGCCGCACGGGCGCCAAGCCGCCGCGGCCACGGCCCCATCCATCTTTGGGCCAACGCTGAGTAGTTTCCGAGCCTGACGGCCGTGCCGCCCGGCAGATAACGTCCCCCACGCTCGGTGACGGCCTGCCTCGATGGCGGCCTGGGCAGCCCCTCGCCGGTCCACGAAACCTGGAGGACACGATGCCTCACGACAGCGAACGGCAGAAGGCCGTGCTTGCGGAACTGGGCTGGGAGCCGAGCGCCGCCGCGGCCCATGTCGGCGTCGCTGCGAGCGGTGGCGTCGTCACCCTGACCGGCCATGTCACGACCCATGCGGAGAAGCACGCCGCCGAAACCGCCGCCGTCCGGGTCAAGGGGGTGAAGGCCGTCGCCGAGGGGCTTGAGGTCCGGCTCGCCCCGGACATGGACCGCAGCGGCGACGCCATCGCCGCCGCGGCGGTTGACCGCCTCGCCTGGGGCGTCTCCGTTCCCTATGACAGCGTGAAGGTCAAGGTCGAGAAGGGCTGGATCACCCTGTCCGGGCTGGTCGGGTGGTGGTACCAGGAGGACGCCGCCGAGCAGGACGTGCGCCGGCTGCCCGGCGTGCGCGGCGTCTCGAACCAGGCCACGATCAAGCCGAAGGTCAACACCCTGAACGTCAGCGGCGACATCGAGCACGCGCTCCACCGCACATGGTTCGACCCGAAGCCGGTCCATGTCGGCGCGGAGGGCGGGACGGTCAAGCTGAGCGGGACCGTCCACTCGATGCACGACCGTCAAGTGGCTGCCGAGACCGCGTGGTCCGCGCCCGGCGCCACCTATGTCGCGAACGATATCGCCGTCATCTGACATTCAAGCGGAACCCACCAGCCCTCGGATGGGCGGGCGGGCGACTGGATGCGCCCTCCGTCGGGAGACCACCTGTGACCTACTCGACCCTGATGGTCCACCTGCAGCTCGGACAGTCCAACGCGCGCCTGCTGCAGGTGGCGGCCGGCCTCGCACAGCGCCAGGCCGGCGTCATC
Organism: uncultured Acetobacteraceae bacterium; assembly: GCA_964246905.1. Lineage (GTDB taxonomy): Bacteria > Pseudomonadota > Alphaproteobacteria > Acetobacterales > Acetobacteraceae > CAHJXG01. The sequence continues at coordinate 10,681 of CAXTTB010000048.1, forward strand.
GGCATCGCGGCCTGCCAGCCCATGCAGGTCCTCTATGTCGAGGGCGCCTACGTGCCCGCCGACATGTTCGAGCAGGACCGGGCGCAGCACGAAGCGGACACGGAGGCGGCCGAGGCGGAGTTCCGCGCCGCGTTCCAGGGCCATGGCGGGCTGCTGGAATGGCGGTCCACGGTGACGTCCGCGCCGCTGTCCGACTACCTGGCGCATGAGGCGCGCAGCGCCGACCTGTTCGTCACCGGCGTGACGTCCGGCGCCTTGCTCGACGCCGCGCCGCCGGTCAGCACGGGCGGCCTCGTCATGCAGCTTGGGCGCCCGGTGCTCATCGTGCCGCCGGGGGCCGCGGCCCGGCGGCTCGCCCGGGGGATCGTGGCCGGGAAGGGGCCGCGGGAGGGCCGGCGCGGGGCGTCCGACGCCTTGCCGCTGCTGCGAAAGGCTGCCCATGTCAGCATCGTCGGGATCGCCGCCGAGCAGGACCTGCCCGCCGCCCGCGGGCATCTCAAGGACGTCGCGGGCTGGCTCGGCCGGCACGGCATCGCGGCCAAGTGCCACGCGGAGGCATCAACCGGCGACGACGCGGGCCGGCTGGACGCCATCGCGCGGGAGTGGGACGCCGACCTCGTGGTCGCCGGCGCCTATGGGCACAGCCGCGTGCGCGAGTGGGCGCTGGGCGGGGTGACGCGCGGCCTGCTGCTGCGGGCGGAGCGGTGCTCGCTGCTGTCGCACTGATTGGCGGTCCTGCCGGCCCGGAGCGCCCCATGCAGGCGATGGTCCCGAACGCACCCGGCGCGGCCTCGAATGGACGGCGGGCGCCAGCGTTGCCCGGCTGCAGACGGATGGCGCCGCCGGCATCGTCGCAAGGAACCCCGAAGCATGAACACCCCGCTCGAAATCGCCTTCCACGGCCTGCAAAGCTCGTCCGCCCTGGAAGACGACATCCGCAAGCACGTCGCCAAGCTGGAGCAGCACTGCGCGGACCTGGTGTCCTGCCGGGTGACGCTGGAGGCTTCCAGCGGCAAAGGCCAGCCGCATGGCCAGGTGGGCGTGCACATCATGCTGAAGCTGCCCGGCCGCGACCTGGCGGTGTCGCACGAGCCGCATCACGGGAAGGACCGCCGTTCGCATCCGGACGCCTACACGGCGGTCCGCGACGCCTTCCGGGTGGCGGGGCGGCAGTTGCAGGACCTCAAACCCTGATCGGATATTGCATGGTCCGCCAGGGCAGTTGCCCTGAAAGGTTGAGGGCTGAGTAGTTTCCGATCCTCCTCGGCGAGACTCTTTCGATCCATGCTCCTGGCAATCAAGCGCCGGGTCAGCAGCCTGGCCCACCAAGCCTGCCAGGAGACGTCCCATGCCTCACGACGACCAATGGCGCCAAGCCGTCTTGCGCCAGGCCGTTGCTGCAAAGCCGGGATGGGGACCAAGCGGGACCGCAACGGACACGGGGGGCCGCGAATGCCGGGGCCGTGGCGCCCGCCGGCCGGATCGGCAGATCGACAGGCCGGAGGACAGCGTCCCGCCGGCGGATCGGACGGTCAGCCGGCACCCATGCGAGGTCGCAGGCTTCTACCTCCTGTGAAACGGAAGGATGGAGCACGGAGAACTTCGGCAACAGGGTCTCGCAGACGGCTTGACGCCCAGCCGGCTCTTGAAGCCGCCCATGGGAGCGCATCATCCATCACTGTCCTCTTTCAAGCAGCCGCAAGCTCGGCACAAAGCCATTGTTGGCCCCTTCACCCCCGTATGCCCGCGGCCGGGAGCTGCCGGCATCGCGAAACCCACCTTCGTTCCTGGTCCAGCTTTCCACGTCGGTGATAGCTCCGCTGGTCTCGGTTTCCATCGCAGTGCTCCGCAGGCCGCAGAAGGAATGATGTCGCCCATGCCGGCGCGTCCACCGATGCAGGGCGGCGCCCGGTCCGGGCCGCAGGACCATGCCGGAAGCCTGTGGGTTTTCAGGCGTGCCCCGGCAGCATCGGAAAACACGCATTCCGGGACGGCAGGCGGCGTCGTGCAGAGGGCGCCGCCGTGCTAATGGGTGCTTGAGTCAGTTTTTGCTCGCGGGCCTCTCACGCCAGGAGCGACCTCCGGATGCCGGATCACGCACCCACCCTGAAACCGCCGCGTCCGGGCCGGCGCTCCGCGGCGGCGCGCGGCCAGCCTGGCGGCGTCCCCGGCCACATCAAGAACTTCCCGGTGGTCGGGATCGGCGCGTCGGCCGGGGGCCTGGACGCCTGCAAGGCGCTGCTGGACGCGCTGCCGCCGTGGACCGGGATGGCCTTCGTCCTGGTCCAGCACCTCGACCCCACCCACAGGAGCCTCCTGGTGGAACTGCTGGCCGAGCATACCGCCA
>CAXTTB010000048.1:13037-13411 GCA_964246905.1 uncultured Acetobacteraceae bacterium
GGGCGGCTGGCGGCCGAGGGCTGGGCGGTCGAGCCGGACCACCTGTACGTCATCCCGCCCGGCTCCTACCTGTCCGTGGCCGGCGGCGCGCTGCGGCTGTCGCCGTCGCAGGTGCGGGACGGGGCGCCGCGCGGCGCGCGCCTCCCGTTCGACGTCTTTCTGCACTCGCTGTCCGTGGAGTACGGCAGGCGTGCCGTCTGCGTGGTCCTGTCGGGCACCGGCGCCGACGGCAGCCTCGGGCTGGCCGCGGTGAAGGCGTCGGGCGGCCTGGCCATCGTCCAGGACCCCGAGGAGGCCGGCTATGACGGCATGCCGCGCAGCGCGATCGCCACAGGCCTCGCGGATGCGGTCGCGCAGGCGGCAGCCATCCCCGG
>CAXTTB010000049.1:0-965 GCA_964246905.1 uncultured Acetobacteraceae bacterium
TGACCGTGTTCTTGGCGCGCACCCGTGACAGGCCCTCGGACGGCGTCTGGAACTCAGGATCGAAGTTAACGTCGAACCCATTGATATTATAATAGAATTCGTAATAACCGAGGCAGGGAACGCCGGGCCATATGTCCCCGAGGTTCAGCATCTCTCCCCAGCCGTGGTGGCCGATGATGATGTCGGGCTGAAAGCCCAGCGCCTTGAGGCTCGCCGCCACCTGCGCGACGCTCTGCGCGCGGGCCACCGCGTGGTCGAACTCCTGCGCGTCGCGGTGGGTGGAGGGGTTGAGTTCGCCGGGGCCGCGATAGGTCGCCTTGCGGACGCCGGCGATGAAGTTGGCGTTCTCCTGGGTGATGAAGACCAGCTCATGCTGCCCCTTGGCCGCCAGGTGCCGCAGGACGTGCAGGAACTGGCCAGGAAAGTTCTGGTGGACGAACAGGAAACGCAAGGCGGGAGGCGTGGGTCAGCGGCGGCGGGTCGTGGCCGGGGATCGCTTGGCGGCAGCCTTGGGCGCGATGGCCGGCATGGCCGGCACGGCTGCGACCGCCTTCCGGCCGGGCTTTGCCGCGGCCTTCTTCGGCGGCGCTTCCGGCACCTTGTGCCGCCCGTTCTTCGCGGGTGCGGCCGCCATCGCGGCCCGGCCGCGCTTCGGGGCGGCCGCGGGCTGCGCGGGGGCGCCCAGGACCCGGGTGCCAGCCGCCGGGACCTGCGCCTGCTTCAACGGCTCCAGCATGACCTGGAAAGCCTCCAACGGCGAATGGCTGGGCGCCTCGCAAGCCTCCCCGGCCGACACGGGGCCGACCTCCGTCCCGTCCACGAAGGCGGCTGACACCGAAAGCCTGTGCGTCTTGGCCGCGGCGCCCCGCAGCCGGACCCGCAGGCCGAGGATGGGCAGCGACATGCCGCGGCTGCCGCAGAACTGCCCGCCCTCCGACCAGGGCGACTGCCAGTTGCGGCCCACG
>CAXTTB010000049.1:975-13064 GCA_964246905.1 uncultured Acetobacteraceae bacterium
AGGGGGAAAGCCAGCCGCGGCCGAGCACGGCCTGGTACTCGATGTCGGACGCGGCGACCCCGCTGTTCGGGATCAGGCCGAACCCCTCGATCCAACGCTTGCTGCCGCGCTCGCCCATCCAGCGCCCGAGCCGGCCGGCGACATCGCCGCGACCGTAGATGTGGGCGGCCACCTCGATGTCCTTGCCCTGCAAGGGCGGCTCCTCAGGCTCCGGCGCGGGATCAGCCGGGCGCACTGCTGCGGCTACTGCCGGGCCGTCTGCGCCCGCTTCGGTCAGGCGAATGACCTGGAGCTTCGGGGCGTCCCGCTGGCCGGACGGGTCCTGGTAGATCGTCACGAGCACCGGGGCGGCGCCGCCCGTCACCCGGACCAAGGCCGCGCCGTCGCTGCCGCCCAGCCAGCCGCCAGGGCTGAAGCCGCTGATGTCCACGGTCCCGCCGGAACCGGACGGCGCCGGCGCCGCCGACAAGCGCACGCCCGGTAGGCCGGTGGTGGCGTCAGGCGGCAGTGCGCCGGGACTGTTGAACACGCAGAACAGCCCAGCGTCCAACGTCATCAGATGCGCGGACACTTTGAGTTCGGTGATCGTCTGGGATGCAGCGGTGCTGGACATCGTTCTCTCTCATGCTCGTCGCCGTTCGGCGCGGATTCGCAGGGTTCATGAGGATAACGACGGCGCGAAGGAGGGTGCAAGCCATGGTTGTGCCGATCCCTGCCGAAACACGGGACGCAAGGCGGGCGGTTGCAATTTCAGCAGCGCATCGTTCACCAAACGCGCCGACAGGCCGAGCGGCAGCAGCCAGCCGCGGCCGGTGCGGCGGATTCGCTCGGCCTGCGCGCCCAGATCGAAGGCCGCGGCCGCCAAGCCAGCCTCCCAGGCGCGGCTCAGCGCGAAGCACCACGTTTCCGGCCACACGGACGGCAGGAAGGCCAGATGCGCCGCCTGCGCCTGGATCAGGGCGGTTGCATCGGCCTCCGCGTACTCGCCGGTGATGAACACCGGGCCGGCGCCCAGCATCCGCTTGTCGTCGGCGGTGTAGCCCACGACCACGAACTCGATGGGCAGCGACCGTGCCCGGGCGTCCCGCACGCAGTCCAGCAGGACATCGTAGCCCTTCTCCAACCCAATGGCCCCAACCACGCAGACCCGGCGGACGGCGCCGGACGGCATGGGCGCGGTCGGCGGGGCGTCATCGTCCTCCAAGCTCCGTATGATAGGCGCCGTGCCGGGGAAGTGCCGCCGGGTGCGCGCCGCCGCATCCGCGGAGGGGACGATGACCTGCCGGGCCGACGCCAGCTCGGCCGCCGAGCGTTCCAGGAGCGCGGGCACCCCGATCTCCTCCTGCAGCTTGGTGCCGAGGTCGGCGACGCAGGCCTCGCACCCCGCGACATCAGGCTCCCCGCAATAGCGCCGGCCGGTGCTGACCAGCGCGATGCGTTGGCAGAACCAGGCGTAGTCGTGCACGAACAGATCGACCGGCAGGCGCAGCAGGTGCCGAAGCCCGAGCACCGCATGGTCGTGGCCCAGCAGGTGGTGCAGTTCCAGGTGCCGCGGCCGGTCGGGGCGCAGCAGCCTCGCAAGCTCCGGCAGCTCGCCCGGGACGGCGTAGGCCAGGTTGGGATACGGGGCATCGGCAGCCCCGACCCGGCACACGCCCTGCCCCGGCGCGCCGGGGCGCAGCACGACCGGACGCAGCCCGGACGCCGCGTGCGCCGCGCTGCGCTCCGTCACCACCCGGTCCACACCGCCGCCGCCGCCATGCGTCACCAGGACCACCGCGCCCGCACGGGACCGACCGGCGGCCCAGCGCAGGGCGTCGATGCGGCGCCGGGCGGGCGCAATCGGGTCGGCGGCGATGTGGCGCTGTATCAGGGCGTCGTAGCCGGGATGCAGCCGGTTCAGCACCACGAGGTTGCGCCGGATCAGGTGCTGCCGCGCCGCGCCGAACGATTGCCCGCCGACATGGGCGACGAACACGCCGAGCGCCGCCACGCTACGCCAGCCGAGATGCCGGGCGCGCAGGCATAGGTCGTTCTCCTCGCCGTAGCCCTGGGCGAAGCAGTCCTCGCGGAACAGCCCGACCTCCTCCAGGCAATCCCGCCGCAGATACAGGCAGAACCCGACGCCGGTCGGGATGTCGGCCACCGCGTCGCCGTTGGCCCGCTCCGCCAGCGCGTCCGTGGCGGCCGTGGCGGCCAGGTCCGGGATGGGATTGCCGCCGTCGCGGTCCGGGTAGCTCAGGATCGTGGCGTCGTTCGACAACGGCGTCACCGTGCCGATGTCGGGCGCGGCATAGGCGGACGCGCGCAGCCGGTCGAGCCAGCCCGGCGGCACCAGCGTGTCGCTGTTCAGCAGCACGGCGTCCCGGGGCGCGCAGGCCCGCAGCCCGGCGTTCGCCGCGGCGGGGAAGCCGCGGTTCTCCGGCAGCCGGACCAGGCGGATGCGCTTCCGCCGCGCGAGCGCCTGGAGCGCCGCGACGAGGTCCGGCTCGGGCGAGGCGTCGTCGATCACCCAGACGCGGGTGCCGCGCGGCACCGTCGCCAGCACCGAGTCCAAGCAGGCCATGGTCTGCGCCCGGCCGCGATAGGCCGGGATGACCACATCGACCGCACGCGGACGCGCGGCGGCCCGGGCGGTCCCCGGCAAGGCGGCATCGGCCAGAATGGGAGCGTGAGAGGGGGCCGCCGTGGGAGACTGCACAGCCCGGGCGAGGGCCATCGCCGCACGGGTTTCCACCGCCGGGTCGAGTGGGCTGCCGAGGAGGTGCCGCCCAGCCGGGGTGAGCACGGATATCGGGCCGTCTTGGGCCACGGACCCGGCCGGCAGCGTGAAGCGCCGGGGGCGGGCCAGCGGCCGGTCGAGGGCGGCATCGGCCTCCGGCGCCGTTGCGGTGATCGCGCGGCCTCCGACCATGAGCAGCGGATCGCGCTCCGGATCGGCGGGGTGCCAGGCCCAGCCTTGCAGGCCGCAGTCCCGGGCCTCCACCACCCCTTCCACCGCGATGATCGCGGCGACGCTGAGCGGGCTGCCCAAGCAGGGCGTGCCGTCGCAATCCACGTCCAGGACGCTTGCAACCCGCCACCCTTCGGGCAGCTTGGCCTTGCCGCCGGACCATGCCGGCCGCACCGGCACGCCGTCCAGCCTGAGCTGGGCCTTGCGGACCATCCCCACATGCACCCGGCCGTCGCCGTCCAACCCGCACCACCCTGGCAGCCCCGCCGTGCGCGCCACCGCCGCCGCCAGCGCCTGCAGCGTCGGAGTGGGCACGCTGGTCCGAAGCGCCGCGACGGTGGCGCGGACGGACCGTTCGGTGTCGCCCAGCAGGCGCGCACAGGCGGCCAAGCCGGCCCATGCTTCGGACAAGGCATATCGACGGCCCAGCGTTTCGAACAGGTCCGCCGCCTCGGGCAGGCTACCAGCCTGCATGGAGGCGGTGGCCAAGGCCAGCGTGACAGTGGCGTCTTTGGGCGATAGGCGGTGGACACGGTGCAGCCAGCGCAGCGTATCCGCCGTATTGCCGGCCTCCGCGGCGATCCGGCTGCGCTTCCAGGCGGATTGCGCCAGGTCTTGCCATTGCTGGTCGGGCACCTGGCGCCGGTGCTCCTCTGCCGGGGCCTGGAGCTTGGACGGCAGGACTTGGCTCACTGGGTACAGGGCCTTCTCAACATCCAGCCCTCTGGCGGCCGTTCAGTGGGCGGCGACGGCTTGCCCCTGCCATTGCGGCGCCGGCTCGGACGGAACCAGCGCCGGAGGCAACGCCGCCAGATCTTTCTCCGCCTCGACGATGCCAGCCTTGCGCGCATGTTCCAAGAGGACGCGCGCCTGGGCCAGGTCCGTCTGCCCGGCGGTGCCGCGGGCAAGGTAGCGGCCGAGCATCAGGATGGCGTACGGATGACTCTTTTCCGCCGCCTTCTTGTACCACCCCTGGGCCGCAACCCGGTCAATCGGGATGTCGTGGCCGCCGCCGACCATCGCGCCCATGGCGAACTGCGCGCCGACGTGGCCCTTGTCTGCTGCGGCTTGGAACAGCTTGAACGCCGCCGGGTGATCGCGCGACCCGCCTTTCCCGTTCACCATCATCTCGGCGACGGCGACTTGGGCATCGACCATGCCGGCATCGGCCGCCCGCTGCATCCAGGCCCGGCCCTCATGCAGGTCGGCGTCCACGCCCCGGCCTTCCGCCAACATGCGGCCATACCAATACTGCGCGTTCACCACGCCGTCCGCGGCGCGGCGCAGCCATTGCGCGGCCTTGGCGTCATCGCGGTCGATGCCCACGCCCTCCGCCAGGCAAACGCCGAAATTGAACGCCGCCACCAAGTCGCCGGACGTCGCGGCCGCCTCGAACCATTCGCGCGTGCGGATACGGTCCTCCGGGCTCCCGCCGCCCGTCATGGCGATGTTCGCCAGGTCGGCCTGCGAGGACTTGTCGCCCTTCTCCCCGGCCAGGCGGAGCCAGCGCGCGGCCTCGTTGGGATCGCGCGACACGCCGGCGCCGGTCAGGTACAACATGCCGAGCGCCCGGGCCGCCCCGCCATGCCCCTGTTCGGCGGCGCGATGGAACCAGGCAGCGGCCTCGGCATAGTTCGGCGGCAGGTCGCCGCCTTTGGCATAGATGTCACCGACCAACGCCGCCGCCTCGGGGTCTCCCGCCAGGGCCGCGCGCCGCAGCCAGCTCTCGCCGGTGACGGGGTCACGGTCCACGCCGCGTCCTTCCATCAGCGCCACGCCCCACCGCGCCTGGCCGGAGCGGACACCACGCTCGGCAGCCCGGCGGTAAAGCTGGGCCGCAGCCGCCGGGTCACGGTCGCAGCCGGTGCCGGCCTCGGTCATCACGCCGAGCAGATAGAGGCCCAATGGCAGGTTCGCGTCTGCAGCCTTGGTGATCTCGACGATGGCGGTCTGCCGCTCCTCATCAGCGGTGGCGACCCGCAGCAAAGCCAACCCATGGCCAAGCGACCCCTGCGCGCAACCGCCCTCCGCCGAACGCCGATACCACTCATCCGCCGCCGGCAGATCGCGCATGGCCTCCGGACCCGACGTCATGACGTAGCCCAGCAACGCCTGCGCGTCTGCCGAACCCGCTTCGGCCGCCGGCTTGGCCCAGCGGACGGCCTGCGCGAAATCTGGCTCGCCTGGCAGTGCCTCGGTGAACAACCCGCCCGTCGCGGAGTCGCCGCTGCCGGCACCTGTCAGATAGATCGCTGCCAAGGCCGCCTGTGCCTCGACCTTGCCGCTTTCCGCCGCGCGTTGCAGCCAATGGGCTGCCATCGCACGGCTGGGCGGCACGCCGTTGCCGTCCAGGTAGGCGCGTCCAACACGGTACTGCGCCTCCGCATCCCCTTGCTGCGCCGCCTTGGCGACCACTGGAAAGCCGAGGTGCCGCTCACCGCCGTCCATCTGCCGGTAGGCGAGCTGCAGGCGGGCGCCGGGCGAGACGATGGATCGGACGCGATCAAGCAGGCCAGTCATAAGGCGGATGCTCCGTGGTCAGGCATTACGGCTCACGCATCCCGTCCATGGCGACGGGCAACACGCGGCTGAGCAGGTAGCCAACCACCGTGCGCTCACCCACCTTGATGTCCGCGGTGATCGGCATTCCAGGTGTCAGGCGGAAGCCCGGCGGCGTCCCGTGCAGCTTGACCTCATCGAGCGAGACGCGGGCGCGGTAGAACGTCTGGGCATTGCTGCCGGCCGACGACTGCTGGATGCCGCGCTGCTTCTCATCGGGGTTGCTCGTGAAGCTGTCGGCGCTGACCACGCGGACCGTGCCCTCCGCGGCGCCATATTGGGTGAATGGGAACGTGTCGAACTTCACCGTGACCGTGTTCCCTGGATGCACGAAGCCCGCATCCATGCCGGCGATGTTGGCCTCGACCTCATACGGCGAATCGACCGGAACCAAAGTCAGGAACTGCTCGCCCGATTGCAGCACCGAGCCGGGCGACACCTTGGCGATGTTGTTGACCACCGAGTCCTGCTCCGCCCGCACCTCCACCAACTGGCGGCGCAGGTCGGCCTTGTTCAGGTTCTCCTTCGCGTCGCTCAGCTTGCGGCCCTGTTCCGTCAGGTCCTGGCTGACCTGGCCACGCCATTGCTGGTTGTAGCCGTCACGCTCGGCCTGCATGGCCTGCAGGTCGCGCGCCGCCTGCTCCACCTGGTTCGTCGCGTTGCTCAGGCCGCGCTTGACTTCCAGCCGGCTGTCCGTCGCTGCCAAACGGTTGATCTGGCTACCGACCTGCAGACGCTCCAGTTCGATGCGTTTGCGCTCCAGCTCCTCGGCGACCTTCAAGCGGTCGTAGTACGCATCCTTGTCCGCGACTGCCCGCTGGATCTGGCTTTGCAGGCTGTTGATCTTTTGGGTGTAGTTCTCGTTCTTGAAGCTGCGCTCGGCCTGGTGCTGGAGGAAGATGGCCCCTTGCAGCACGGACAGCGGGCTGCCGTCCTTCGGCGTGTAGGTCTTGCCGGACGCCTCGGCCTGCAGACGCTCGACCTCCGCGGTCAGGCTGGCGACCTGCGACTCAAGCGCGCTGGCGTCGGCGGTGGCGAAGGTGGGGTCGAGCCGGGCGAGCAGGTCGCCCTTGTGCACCACCTGCCCTTCCTTGACATCGATCGAACGGATGATCGCGGTTTCCAAAGGCTGCACGACGCTGGTGGCAGATTGTGCGACGACCTTGCCTTGGGAGGTGACGACCTTGTCAATCGGGATCAATGCCGCTGCACCGATGCAGGCCGCTGCCAATGAACACACCACCCAAACCGTGCCGCGTGCGCCGTGCAGGGCCGGGGCGACCGTCAGCGCCGCCGTGGGCGAATGGAACTCCAGCAAACCCGGCAAGGCGATGGCGTTCGCCTTTTCCGAATTGCGCAGGGTCATTTGAGCCATGAAACTCTCCGTCTAGCAGCCAAGTCCGCCGCCGTGTTTTCCTCGCCTGGCGACGGCCATTGGGTCTTTCGGACGCCGCTGACCCGCCATCTCAGCCCAGAACGCCGCCCTAGTCCCCTTGGGCAAGCACCGGCACGGGCGGCGGCGGACGGCCCATGGCCCCGTCGAGATGCCGATTCTGCTGCGACCACAGCATCTTGTAGATCGCGCAACGTTCCAGCAAGACGCGATGCGGCGCAAGGTCAACCACGGTGCCCTTATCCATCACCAGGATCAGGTTGCAGTCGATCAGCGAGGACAGGCGGTGGGACACGATGACCATCGTGCGCCCCTGGCCGAGCCGGGTCAGGTTTGCGTTGACCAATGCCTCGCTCTCGGGGTCAAGGGCGCTGGTGGCCTCGTCCAGGATCATCAGCCGCGGGTCGGCGATCACTGCACGGGCAATGGCAAGCCGCTGCCGCTGCCCGCCGGACAGGTTGGCCGAGCCTTCCTCGATCCAGGTGTCGTAGCCCTGGGGAAGGCGCTCGATGAACTCCTCCGCGCCTGCGAGCCGCGACGCCTTGATCACGTCCTCCAGCGTCAGCCCCGGGCGCCCGGCGGTGATGTTGTCCCGCACCGTGCCGCGGAACAGGAAGTTGTCCTGCAGCACGACGCCGAAGCTCCGACGCAGGTGCGTCAGGTTGATCTCCCGCAGCTCCACGCCGTCGATCTTGAGGAAGCCGTTGTACTCACGGTTGATGCCCTGCAGCAGACGGGTGATCGTACTCTTACCCGACCCGCTGCGTCCGACGACGCCCAGCATGGTGCCGGCGGGGATCTCGAAGCTCACCTTGTCGAGCGCCGGCAGCTTGGCGCCGGGGTAGGCGAAGGTCAGCCCCTCGAACGTCACGTCGCCCTTGAACTTCGGGCGCAGGCCGCCCTGCATCGCCGCCGTCTCATTGGGGTTGTTCAGCACCGCCGCGACCTGGCCGATGGAGGCGCGCACGTCCTCGAAGTCCTCGACCAGGCGTGCCAGCCCGACGAGCGGCTGGGTCACGCGGCTGCCGAGCATCATGAACGCGACCAGGCCGCCCACGGCGATGCCCGTGGTGTCCTGCATGGCGATGTAGGCGCCGATCATGATGACGCCGCGCTGGATGAACGACTCGATCGGGTTGATGATCGTCTGCGGCCAGTTGGCGAGGCGTCCGGCCTGCAGCTTGAGCTTGCCGGCCTTCGCGGTGCGCTCGTCCCACTCCGACCGGCGCTGCGGCTCAAGCGCCAGCGACTTCACGGTTCGGATGCCGTGCACCGTCTCCACCATCGTGCTGGCCTTCTCGGACTCGGCCGCCGTCAGCTTGCCGATCACCTTCCGCAGCGCGGGCAGGAACGCCATGATGACGAGCGCGATGAGCACGGCGCAGACCAGGACGATCCAGGCCAGCGTCGGCTGCATCCAGAACAGCAGCGGCACCAGGAACACCAGGGTGAACATGTCGAGGAAGGTGCCCATCAGCTTGCCGGTCAGGAACTCGCGGATCTTCCACACCTGCATCAGGCGGTAGTTGATCTGACCGGCCGGGTTCTTCTCGAAGTAGTCGAGAGGCAGGCCCAGCAGACGGTTGAACACGTGCAGGTGCAGGCGGGCGTCCACCCGGGTGGAGACGACCTGCACCAGCTCGCGCCGGGCGTAGCCGAGCAGCGTCTCGTACATCGTCGTGATGAGCAGGATGGAGCTGAGCAGCACCAGCGTCGATATGCTGTGATGCGTCACCACGCGGTCCACCACCGTCATGACCAGCAGCGGCGGGATGATCGTCAGCGCGCTCAACGTGATGGAGGCCACGCTGACGTCGCGCAGCGAACGCTTCTCCTTCGACACCAGGCCCATGAGCCAGCCGAGCGAGAAACGCTGGTCCCCCTCCGCCTCTCCGCGCAGACGCCGGATCAGCAGAACCTCGCCGCTCCAGGCCTGGGACAGCCGCAGCTCGTCCACCGGGATCGCCGGGTCGCTCGACGAGGCGGCGGGGTCCCTGATCCAGATGACGTTGCGGCTGGCGTCGCTGCCGACCAGCAGCCCGGCGCCGCCGTCCTTGAGCAGCAGCACCACCGGCGACGCCGGACGCTCGCTGCCCTGCAGCTTGAACAACTGCTTCCAGCGCACGCGCTCGGCCCGTGCCGCAAGGCCCTGGTCGCGCGCCCAAGCCACCAGCGAGGCCGGAGACGGCACCGTTTCGTTCTGCGCCGGGCGGAAATCTTCGAGGTGCAGGTCAAGCCCGTGATGGCGCGCGACCGCGATCACCGCCATCAGGCGGGTCTGCGGGCCGGCGCCGGGCCGGTCGCCGCCGATCGTTCCGGCGTTGATCAGCGTGGGCGCGTCATTGGACGAAGCAGTCGAGGTGAGTTGATCCACAAAAATTTCCCTGTTCCGCACACGCACACAGGCGTCTCACACACGCCCGCAGGCGCCAGGCCGCTTGCTAGATGCGCCCCGCATAGCACACAGCCCCGCAGATTTGGGAAGAAATGATGCGTTTGAACCACCCTTGCGCCGTCATTATAAGTTTTTCCGCGTTTAAACTTTGTTAAAGTGCGGCTGGTTCATATCCCCTTGGCGCATTAAGACGACACCATGGACATCCGCCCCGCGACCCCTGCCGACATCCCCGAGATCCAGGCCATCTATGCCCATCACGTGCTGCATGGCGCCGGCACGTTCGAGGAGGTGCCGCCATCCGTCGAGGAGATGCAGGGCCGTTACGAGGACGTTGCGGGCCATGGCTGGTCGTTCCTGGTCGCGGCCGACGCGACGGGCGTGCTTGGCTACGCGCACTTCACGCAGATCCGGGATCGGTCGGCCTACCGCTACACCGCGGAGGACAGCATCTACGTGCGCGAGGACGTGCGCGGGCAAGGGGTCGGCAAGGCCCTGGTGCAGCAACTGCTCGCCGACGCGACGGATGCGGGCTTCCGGCAGATGGTCGCGGTGATCGGCGATTCGGAGAACGTCGGTTCCATCGGGGTGCACGCCTCGCTGGGGTTCCAGCGTGCCGGGCTGCTGCGCGCGTCGGGCTTCAAGTTCGGGCGTTGGCTGGACACCGTCTATATGCAGCGTGCGCTCGGCCGCGGCGACACGGACATCCCGGCCTAAGCGAGGCGGAACCGCGCCGCCGCCACCGGGTCCGATTGCAGGGCGGCCCTGACCGCCGCCTCCGCGGCGCATCCATCGACCAGGACCCGGCGGAAGAAGGCCACCTCCCCCCGTGCCCGCCGCATGAACAAGTCGCCCAGTGCCTGAGCAGCCGGGGTGCGCGCCACGCAGCAGGCGCAGCCGACGTCATGCCCGGCCACCCCGTCCAAACCACCGGCCAGCACGGCGTCGCCTTCCCGGGCATCCCGGCGACTGCCGAACACGACCGGCACACGGGCATCAATCATCAACGTCATCGCATGGACATAAGGATGTCTTTATATTAAGGTCAAGCGATGGATGGCCTTCTCAACGCATTGCGCGCCGCCGCCGAGCCGACCCGGCTGCGGCTGCTTGCCCTCGCGTCGCGCGGCGCGTTCTGCGTGATGGACTTCACCGAGATCCTCGGCCAAAGCCAGCCCCGCCTGTCGCGCCACCTCAAGCTGCTGTGCGACGCCGGGCTGCTGGCGCGGGTGCGGGAGGGGGCCAACGTGTGGTTCGGGCTGCCGCCGGACGCCGGGCTGATCCGCGACGTGCTGGCCCGCCTGCCGGAGGACGACCCGGTGCTGGCGGCCGACCGCCGGGGCGCTGCCCGCGTGCTGGCGGAGCGGGCGCGGATCGCCTCCGAGGGGTTCCAGCGCCGGGGCGCGGACTGGGACGAGATGCGGGCCTTGGACCTGCCGGCTGCGGAGGTGGAGGCGGCGGTGCTGCGGCTGCTGCCCGGCCCGCGGCTTGGCCGGATGCTGGACATCGGCACCGGCACCGGACGCATGCTGGAGCTGCTGGCGCCGCGCATCTCGGCCGGGCTTGGGGTGGATGCCAGCCGGGGGATGCTGGCGCTGGCGCGGGCGCGGCTGGCCAAGGCCGCGCTGGCGCATTGCGCCGTGCGTCAGGCGGACATGTACCGCCTGCCGCTGTCCGGCGGCTACGACGTCGTGCTGCTGCAGATGGTGCTGCACTATGCCGAGGACCCGGACGCCGCCCTGGCCGAGGCCGCCCGCGTGCTGGCGCCGGGCGGGCGGCTGGTCGTGGTGGACCTCGCCGAGCACACCCGCGGCGACCTGACGGACCGCCTGGCGCATCGCTGGCCCGGCTTCGCCGACGCGGCCATGCGGGCGGCGTTCGACCGGGTGGGCCTGCGGCCGTCCGTCCCGGTGTCGGTGCCGGGTCCGCTGGAGGTGCGGCTCTGGTCCGGCGTGATGCCGGCGCCCGCCGCAGACGCATACGCGGCCGAACGTGCCCACCAACCTGTTTCCGAGGATGCCTGATGACCCGACCCCATTTGCTCGACGCGCTGCGTGACCGGGTGCTGCTGTGCGACGGCGGCATGGGCAGCCGCGTGCAGGCGCTGCCGCTCGACGTCGAGCGCGACTACTGGAACCAGGAGAACTGCACGGAGGTGCTGAACCTGTCCCGCCCGGACCTGGTGCGCGACATCCACCGCGGCTACTTCGAGGCCGGCGCGGACATGGTGGAGACCAACACCTTCGGCGGCTCCCCCATCACGCTGGCCGAGTTCGGACTGGGCGAGCGGGCGCACGAGATCAACAAGACGGCGGCGGAGCTGGCCCGGGAGGCGGCGGAGGGCTTCGCGGACGGGCGGCACCGCTGGGTGGTCGGCAGCATCGGGCCGGGCACCAAGCTGCCCAGCCTCGGCAACATCGCCTATGACCCGCTGGAAGCGGCGCTCGCCGAGCAGTCGCGCGGGCTGATCGACGGCGGGGTCGATGCGATCCTGATCGAGACCTGCCAGGACACGCTGCAGATCAAGGCGGCGGTGAACGGCGCCAAGGCCGCCCGGGCGGAGGCCGGCACGGACACGCCGATCTTCGTGCAGGTGACGGTGGAGACGACCGGCACGCTGCTGGTCGGCCCGGACATCGCGGCGGCGGCCACGGTGGTCCATGCGCTCGACGTGCCGCTGATCGGGCTGAACTGCGCGACGGGGCCGCAGGAGATGTCGGAGCACGTGCGCTGGCTCGCCGCCAACTGGCCCGGCCTGATCTCGGTGCAGCCCAACGCCGGCCTGCCGG
>CAXTTB010000050.1:0-8248 GCA_964246905.1 uncultured Acetobacteraceae bacterium
CCCGGGGCTGCGGGGGCCGCCAGCCGTGGCGGTGGGGGTCGGGGGGGGGGTGGGGGGGGGGGGGCTGCCCGGGGGCCGAGGCTGCGGCCGCGGCGGCGCTGCCGGCGAGGGCCTCGCGGCGGGTGACGTTCATTGGACTGCTCCCTTAAGGTTCGTTTTCGCCCGGATTGGCCCCGGGTCGTGCGGCGAGCCTAGCGCGGCAGGTGGGCGATGTAATCCCTGTTGAAGGTGAACCCCCAGCCCGGCCGTTCCGGCACGACGGCGCTGCCGTCCCGGAACTCAAGCGTCTCGTTGTACAGGCGCGAGAACCAGGGCATGTATTCCAGGAACGCCGCGTTGCCGAGCGCGCCCAGCACCTGCAGGCTGGTTTCCGGGAACAGGTGGCTGGACACGGCGATGTCGTGGCTTTCGGCCATGTGGCCCACCCGCATGAACTCGCTGACCCCGCCCACGCGCTGCAGGTCCGGCATCAGGATGTCCGCGGAGCGCAGCTCCAGCATCCGGCGGAAGCCGTAGCGGGTGTACTCCGTCTCGCCGCTCGCGATGGGAGTGTCCAGCGCGGCGGCGACCCGGGCGAGGCCCTCCAGGTCCCAGGCGGGCAGCGGCTCCTCGAACCAGGTGAGGTCGAACGGCTCCAGCCGGCGTCCGAGCCGGACCGCCTGCGCCTCCGTCAGGCCCTGGTTGGCGTCGGCCATCAGCTTGACCTTGGGGCCGATGGCGTCCCGCACCGCCTTCACGCGGGCGATGTCCTCCGCCGGGTCAGGCAGGCCGAGGCGCATCTTCATCGCGCGGAAGCCCTGGTCCACGAAGCCCTGCGCCTCCTCCACCAGCTCGTCGATGGAGCGGGACAGCCACAGGCCGCCGCTGTGATAGGCCGGCACCCGGTCCTGCGCGCCGCCCAGCAGGCGGTACAGCGGCAGCCCGGCCGCCTTGCCCAGGGCGTCCCACAGCGCCCCGTCGATTGCGGAGATGCCGGCGACCGGCACGCCCTTGTGGCCCAGGAAGTTGATGTCCTTCCACGCCCGCGCCCAGAACCCGGCGATGTGCCCGGCGTCCCGCCCGACCGCCACGTCGGCCAGCTCGTCCACCATCTGGCGCAGCACCTTGGTGCGCCGGTCGTTCAGCGTGAAGATCAGGTTCTCGCCGGTGATCCCATCATCCGTCCTGACCGTGACCAGGATGCAGCCGAAGCTGGCGATCTCGCCCAAGGCGCTGCCGATAGGCCGGTCCAGTCGGACGACGACAGGCTCGGTTTCGACAGCGGTGACTTTCATGCGCCGGGCCTCATGCTGATCCGGGTGGGCGTGCCGACCGTGCAGCGGGCCAGCACGGCGGGATCGGGGTCGCAGCCGAGGCCGGGGCCGCCCGGCACGGCGAGCCTGCCGTCCGCCGGGCGCACCCAGGGGTCGAAGGGGTTGGCCTCCATGTCGAGCCACAGCACCTCGACCAGCGGGCGCTCGATCAGGGCGGCGGTCACGTGCAGCGTGGCGATGAAGCCGGGTCCGAAGTACGGGCTGTGCGGCGCGACAGTGATGCCGTGCGCCTGGCAGAGCTGGATGATCCTCACCATTTCGGTGATGCCGCCGATCTTGGTGACGCTCGGCTGCGCCACGTCGATGGCGCCGGCCTCCAGCAACGCCTTGAAGCCATGCAGCCCGGCCGTGTTCTCGCCCGCCGAGACCGGCACCCCGGCACGGCGCACGCTGGCCAGGCCGTGCACGTCCTCCGGCGGCCAGACCGGCTCCTCCAGCCAGGCCAGGCCGTCGCCCGCCAAGGAGGCCGCCATCTCGCGTGCCACCGGAGGCGACCAGGCGCAGTTCACGTCGAGCATGATAACGGCGTCCTGCGCGCCGGGCGCCCCCCGTGCCGCCAGCACGGCCGCGCGGGTCGTCTCGTGCAGCTTGATGGCGCGGTAGCCGGCGGCGCAGGCGGCGGCGGTGTTGGCAGCGACCAGGCCGAGGTCGCCGTAGTGGAGCAGGCTGGCATAGGCGTCCATCGGCGACGGCTCCGCCCCGCCCAGCAGGCGCCACAGCGGCAGCCCGGTGCGCTTGCCCAGCAGGTCCCACAACGCGATCTCGATGCCGGCATAGGCATAGACGAACGGCCCGTTGCGGCCGAGCAGGTGCACCGCGTGCAGCACTTCCCGCTGCAGCGCGTTGATGTCCGCCGCGCTCCGCCCGAGGACCAACGGGGCGACAATCGTGTCGAGCGCCGCCTTGGTGGCGGGGATCGCCGCATGGCCGAACGCTTCGCCCCAGCCGACGAGCCCGTCCTCGGTCTCGACCTTCACCAGCAGGATCTCCATCCGGTCCCACGGGCGTCCGGCGAACAGCGGGTGCGGGCCGCCCATGGAGAAAGGGAGGGAGACGACCGAAGTCTCGACAGCGGCGACACGCATGACCAGACCCTACAGCCGGCGTCGGATAATACCAACGGGCAGGGCCGTGTTGCATGTGCGGACATCGGAGAACCGCGGCGGGGACATACTTTCTCGAGCCAGCCGCAAACACTTCGCGTTCCAACGAGGTCGCGTGCTACGACCTCGATCCCAGGCCGCTGCCGCAGCCAGTCCGAAGCCGTCGCGCTGGTGCGGTCGGGCAGCAGGTCGTTCACGCGCCGGCGTTCCAGGCCAACCGCGATTGTGCCATCGGTGCGTCCGCGGCGCTTCGCTCAATCATGCACGGCCACAACCCGCGGCGCGCTCTGCTCGGGCAGCGTCATGCGGCGGACCAAGCGCAGCACCGTGTCGGCACTCGCCGGCATGGCCAAACACCAGAGCAGCCTTGCCTCTGCAGCGCGAGGCGAGGCCGCCATGATCCACGCAAGGCACGGGAGAGCCACGGAACCAAGGGAGGATCACGGGCGCGGCGCAGTCCTTTGTGTCGCTGGCGGCGCTATGCCGGCGTGCCGAGCAAGTCCCGCAACGTCCCATCGACCTGGCCGAGGTAGCCAGGGTCCATGCCCATCACGCCGATATGCCCCCACGCCGTATGCATCACGCGCAGCTCGCTGCCGGAGATCATGCGCTGCTCCGCCTCGCAGTCGGCGACGGTGAAGAACATGTCGGTGTCGATCGGCATGACGTAGGTTTTGGCGGTGATGCGCCCGAGCGCCGCCGCCAGGTCGCCGCCGGTCTGGCGCGACACGTCGGCGTGCCGCCATTTCCAGGCCTGCAGCAGCAGCGTGTTGGCGTCGTGCGGCAGGAACGACGCATCCAGCAGCCCGACCAGGAAATCATCGACCGAGGAGAAGCCAAGCGCCCGCCAGCACTCTTGGGCATACATCGCCGGGCTTGCGCCCATGACCGCCCATAGCCGCGAGTGCCGGCGCAGCCCGTCGCGCACCGCGCCCGGCTTTTCGTAGTAGCCGCGAGACCAGCCGGGATCGGAGGTGATCGCGTCGATCAGCGTGCTTACATAGGCGGCGGTGTGCGCCGTGGTCCGCGCGGTGCCGGCGATCGGCGCCGCGCGCTTGACCATGTCAGGGAAGCGCACCGCCCATTCGTAGGTCTGCTCCGCCCCCATCGACGCGCCGGTGACGAGCTGCAGCGTGCTGATGCCGAACTTCTCGGTCAGTAGCCTGTGCTGCGCGCGCACGTCGTCCGAGATGCGCACGCGCGGGAAGTCCGGGCCGCCGAACGGCTCGGGCGTGTTGTGCGGCGCGGTGCCGAGGCCGCTGCCGATCTGGTTGGCGACGATGATGAACCAGCGCGCCGGGTCGAGCGCGCGGCCCTCGCCGATGTAGGCCTGCTCCATGATCTTCGACGTGCCGGAGAACCAGGTCGTGACCAGGATCGCGTTGTCCTTGGCAGGCGACAGCGTGCCGAAGGTCGCATAGGCGAGCTTGCACCCGCGCAGCGTGCCGCCGTCCTCCAGCACGAAGTTGCCGAGGTCGAAGGTCTCGAACGGGCCGTGCAGCTCCTGCGAGTAGAACGGGTTAGCGGGCATTTGCGGCCTCCATGCTGCCGGCGGCGTTCGGCGCAGCCCTTTCCGGCTTCGTTTCGAGCAGCTCGTAGTCGTCGAGCCTCAATTGCGCCGTATGCGCCTTGTAATCCTCGACCGAGCCGGACCAGTTGTTGGTGATGCGGCCGTCGGCGGTCTTGTACCAGGAGATGCAGCTCCCGGCCCACGAGCTGCCGCTCAGCTCCTGCTGCAGCCGGGCGTTGAAGGCGGCGAGCGCTTCGGGCTTCACGTCGATCGACCGGCCGCCATTGGCATCGACGGCCGCCAGCACCTCCAGGATGTAGCGGTACTGCGCCTCCAGCATCAACAGGATGGAGTTGTGGCCGAGGTTGGTGTTCGGCCCGTACAGCATGAAGAAGTTCGGGAAACCCGCCACGGTCATGCCGAGGTAGGCCTCCGGCGCCTCCCGCCATGTCTGCCGCAGCGATTGCCCGCCGCGCCCGATGACGTCGCCCGTGCCGAGGAACTGCAGCGTGTCGAAGCCGGTGCCATAGACGATCGCGTCCACCTCGTGCAGCACGCCGTCGGCCGTGCGGATGCCGTCCCGCTCGACACGCTCGATGCGCTCCGTCACGAGGGTGACGTTCGGCCGCGCCATCGCCGGCAGGAAGTCGTCGGAGATCACCAGCCGTTTGCAGCCGACGGGATAGCTGGGCCAGAGCCGCTCACGCAGCGCCGGGTCGGCGACCTGCGCTTCCAGGTGCCCGCGCGCGACCCGGACGAACTCGGCGGCGGTCGGCGTGTTCTGCCGCATCGCCTGGTGCCAGGTTTCGTGCTCCTGGTAGTAGCCCTCGCGGCTCTCGAAGAGGCGGGCGGGGTCGTCGAGGAAAAATCGCCGCTCTTCGTCCGTGTAGGGCCGGTCCAGCCGCGGCACGACATAGTTGGGCGAGCGCTGGAACACCGTCAGGTGGCCGGCGACGGCGGCGACCTCGGGGATGAACTGCGCCGCGCTCGGGCCGTTGCCGACGCTGGCGACCCGGCGGCCCTCCAGCTTCACGCCATGGTTCCAGCGTGCGGAGTGGAACCACTCCCCGCCGAAGTCCTCGACCCCCTCGATGCCTTTGGTGGACGGCCGGTTGAGCTGGCCCCAGGCGGTGATGACCGTATCGGCCGTGAGCGTCCGACCGTCCTTCAACGACAAGCGCCAGAGCGAGGCCGCGTCGTCCCAGCGCGCGGAGGAGAGCTCGGCGTTGAAGCGGATATGCGGCGCGATGTGGTGGCGCGAGACCAGCCGCTCGATGTTGGCGAGGATTTCGGCCTGCAGCGGGTAGATCCGGCTCCAGTCCGGCTGGTCATCGAACGAGAACCAATACAGGTGCGACTGCACGTCGCAGGCGGCGCCGGGGTAGGTGTTGTCCCGCCAGGTGCCGCCGACCCGGCCAGCCTTCTCCAGCAGCGCAAAGGACTCCTCGCCGTTGTCTTTGAGCCGGATGCCCATGCCGATCCCGCCCAGCCCGGCGCCGATGATGGCGATCCTGATATGCTCGCTCATGACGTTCTCCCCAATTTTTATGATGCCGTTTACGAAAGCAGCGAAACCGGAACTGTGCTTCAGCCCTGTCCGTCTGGTCCTCCATGGCTTTCGTCGGACGGCTTACGCTACGCGGAGCGCTCTTTGTTCGTAAACATGGGCTGATGGCCGCATCGCGGGCATGAGGCGGGTTTGGCCTGCTTGGCTGCATGGAAGGCAGCGGCGGCACGTTGGCTTCCGAACTCGACTTTGTCCAATCCCGAGCGGGCTGGCCAAGGTCGAGCCAACAGTCAAGCGACGGCGAGCGGGTCCACGGGCCGACCCCGGGGCCAGCGCCATGGACAGGAGCGGCTTGTCATGACCACCCAGGCGGCGCAGCTTCTGGCGCCTAGGGCTGCTTCGCGAGGATGCCGGACGTGTACGCGGGACCGATCATCGACCCCCATCACCACCTTTGGGACTTGTCGCTCGGCAAGCATCCCTGGCTGCTCCCCGCCGACCCGTCCGTGCAGGCTTTGTCCGGGCTGTCCTCGATCGCGCACGACTACCTGGTGGATGATTACCGGCGCGATGCCGCCCGGCACAACGTCGTGGCGACGGTGCACATCGAAGCCCTCTGGGCCGGGGACCCCGTGCGGGAGACCCGCTGGCTCGATACGCTCGACAAGTCGCACGGCGTGGCGGCCCGCTACGTCGCAGGCGCAGCACTCGGGACGCCCGGTGCGGGCGGGATCATCGCGGAGCAGGCCGCGTTCGGCCGGGTGGTCGGCGTGCGCGGCATCCTGAGCTGCCATCCCGACCCGAGGAAGAGCTTCGTCGCCGACCCCGCCCTCGCCTACGACGCCGGGTGGCGGCGCGACGTGGCGCTGCTGCGCGGGCACGGCCTGCATCTTGAACTGATGATGTATCCGCATCAGGCCGACGCCGTGCTCGACCTGGGACGGGCCTTTCCCGAGCTGCCGATCATCATCAACCATTGCGGCAGCCCCATCGACCGCGATCCCGCGGGGATGCAGCGGTGGCGCGACGCCCTCGAGACGCTCTCGGCGCTGCCCAACCTCGCCATCAAGATATCCAACCCGGGCGCCTACGACCCGGACTGGTCGCTGGACAGCATCCGGCACGTCGTCATGCACTGCATCGGCTGCTTCGGCGCGGACCGCGCGATGTTCGGCACCGACTTTCCCGTGTCGCGCGTCCGGATGAGCTTCGACCAGATCTACGGGACCTTCAAGACGATCGCCGCCGCCCTGCCGGACGCCGACCAGGCGAAGCTGTTCCACGACAACGCCAAGCGGTTCTACCGGCTCTGACCCGCAGCCGTCAGGCATTGCGGGCGTAGGCGATGATGGCGTCGAGGAAGGCGGTGCAGCGGTCCAGTTGGTCCACGGCGACCCATTCGTCCGTGACGTGCGCCTCGGTGTCGCTGCCCGGGCCGCACAGCACGGTCGGGATGCCGGCGGCTTGGAAGATGCCTGCCTCCGAGCCGTAGTTGACCGTGGCGGTCGCGTTCGTGCCGGCGAACCGCTTGGCCAGCGTCTCGGCCAAGGACCCCGAATGCGGAACCAGGGGCGGCACGTCATAGGCCATCACCGTCGTCACCGACGCCTCGGGCACGCCCATGCGGGGCAGCATGGCCTGCGCCGCGAAGCCGTCGAAACGCCGGATCAGCGCCTCCGCGACGCCGGGCTTGGCGGCCCTGATGTCCCATTGGAACGCGCAATCGCCCGGGATGGAGTTCCGGGCCGTCCCGCCCGACACCACGCCGACGCTCAAGGAAGTGTAGGGGACCTCGAACGGCGACTCCGGGTCGGGCTGCGCCGCCAATTCCTGCGCGTAGCGGCGCAGCTCCGCGATGCAGTCAACGGCGTGGAAGATGGCGTTGACGCCGAGGTCGGGTCGGGACGAGTGGCAGGACCGGCCCGACACGGCCGTGAGCAGGCCGGTGCTGCCCTTGTGGCCGTTGACCACGCCCATGGCGGTCGGCTCGCCCACAAAGGCGGCGAGCGGCTTGGCCATGGCCTGGGCGACATGCGCGACGATGCCGTGCACGCCCAGGCACCCGACCTCCTCGTCGTAGGACAGCACGATGTGGATAGGGATGCCGAGCGGCCCGTCGAGCATCTGCGGCACGCGCGCCAGCACGCAGGCGACGAAGCCCTTCATGTCCGTCGTGCCGCGCCCGTAGAGCCTTCCGGCCTCTCGGCTCATCCGGAACGGGTCGCGCGTCCAGTCCTGGCCCTCGACCGGGACGACGTCCGTGTGGCCGCTCAGGACGAAGCCGGGCCGGTCGGCCGGGCCGACCGTGGCCACGAGGTTGGCCTTGCGGCCGGTCCCGTCCGGGATCGTCTCGGACGCGACGCCCCATGCGGCCAGGTGGTCCCGGACGAACGCGATCAGGTCCAGGTTGGAGTTGCTGCTGACCGTGTTGAACGACACGAGGCGGTCGAGCAGCTCAATGGCCGATAGCTGGTGCATGGGGCAAAGTCCTGCGGTGGAGGCAAGCGGAGCCGCGATCCGGCTTGTGGCATAGGCCAGCAGCGAGGGGCCACTGCCGGCTTTCAGCCTCGCCCATCTCCGCCGGTCAGCCAAGGGTCTGCGCTTATCCAACGTGGCTTTATAGGCGCTTGAGGGCACCCATCCCATCACAGTCCTGTCCGCCTGTTGGATCGTCAGGCCCGTGCAACCGGCCTGGAGGCGTTCGCAGTGAGCAACACCACACCGACCGATGTCACCATCGGCGTCGATACCCACAAGGACGTTCACGCCGTTGCCGCCATCAGCGCGCTCGGCGTCCACCTGGCGAGCACGACCT
>CAXTTB010000050.1:8348-13009 GCA_964246905.1 uncultured Acetobacteraceae bacterium
CGACCTCGCTGGGCACTGTTCGGGCCATCGGGATCGAGGGTACCGGCTCCTACGGCGCTGGCCTGTGCCGCTTCCTGAACGAGCGGGGCCATGCCGTGTTGGAGGTCAACCGGGCCGACCGCCAGCCGCGGCACCAGAAGGGCAAGGGCGATGCCGTCAATGCCGGGGGCGCCGCCCGTGCCGTGCTGGCCGGCCAGGCGACCCGGCAACCGAAATCCGGCACCAGCACGGTCGAGATGATCCGCCACTTCAAGGTTGCGCGGGACACGGTCGTCAAAGGACGCAGCCAGGCGAGGCAGACGCTGAAAGCCATCATCGTCAACTCCCCGGCTGCCCTGCGCGAGCAGCTCGATCGCGTCAGAGGCAAGGCAACGCTGATCCGGCGGCTGGCGGCCATGCGGCCGGGGCCATCAGGCTGCCGGCGGGGATGCCCGAATAGACGACCGCGTTGCACAGGTTCTTCTTGCCCCTCGGCGCGAACTCCGACACGAGCGCGGCCGTGGTCGCCACGAGCGCGCCGACGCCGGGGCCGGTCAGGAAGCGCATGGCGCCGAACGCCGCCGCCGAGCCTGTCAGCGCGGTGGCCGCCATGCCGGCCGAGAACCTGCGCAGGCGAACAGCATGACCTTGCGGCGCCCCAGGATGTCGCCGACCGACCCGGCCGCGAGCGCGCCGAACAGGACGCCGAACAGCGCGTAGCTGCCCAGTCGGCCGGCGGTCGCCGGGGTCACGGCGCCGAGCTGCGTCGGGTCGCGCAGGAACGTGGACACGCAGGCGCCATAGACGACCAGGTCGTAGCCGTCGAACACCAATCCGACGAGCGCCAGGCTCATCACCCAGGCGACGGTGCGCGCCTGTTTCGTCTCACGGGTGGACTCCGCCATCGCGATGGCGCTCACGGCTTCAGCCGTTGTTCGTTTCTTCCGTTTTGCTCTTGGTGGGCCGCGGCGGCGCGACTGCTCCTGCCGCGCCGCGCTCAGTGCCGGTCGAGCATGAATTGCCCGAAGAAGCCGGCGAGCGCGTCATGGGCGTCGAGCGGCAGCACGTTCGCCACGTGCTGGTCCGGGCGGACCACGACCATCGCGCCCGCCCTGCGGTCGATGCCGCGCAGGTCGAAGATGTCAGGTCCGTTCTTGAGGTCCGGCGTGTAGGCCTTCTCGTAGTCCACCAACCCGAAGCGCCCCTTGCGCGGCAGCAGCATCGGCGGCAGCTCCTCGACCTTGAGGTCGCGGTGCCCCTGCTGGAAGATGCCGCGGACGTCGATGACGCTGTCGATTCCGGCCCCGCGCGGGGTGTAGCGCCGGACCGGCGACCGCTCGGACCGCGCGAGATGATCCATCAGCGCGCGCAGCCGTTCCCCGCCCGCGTCGGCGAAGGCGTAGATGCGCCACGCCCCGTCGGCCCGGGCGGCGTGGCCGAGCTGCACCGGCTTGGCGTCGGCCAGGCGGACGACGGGCGCCGAGTGGAACCGCGTGCCGACCGTGAAGCCCCGGGCCAGCGCCTGGTGCGCCGCCGGGGCGGTCAGGTAGGTCGCCGGCGGGTAGTGCGTCCCGACGCCGGCCGTGTAGCGGCCCGACATCACGAAGTAGTCCTGCAGCTCCGCGGGATCGACGCCGCCGAGTTCCGGGTGGTCCGGGTTCCTCGGCGGCGAGGCCATGATCCTCGACCACTCCTTGTCGAAGTCGATGAGGCCCTGCGCGATGGCATGGCGCTCGACCGTGTAGGTGCGGAGCAAGTCCGGCCTGGCGCGCCCTTCGAGGACGGAGGCGAGCTTCCAGCCGAGGTTGTAGGTGTCCTGCATGGACACGTTCATGCCCTGGCCGGCCTTGGCGCTGTGCGTGTGGCAGGCGTCGCCGGCGATGAACACGCGCGGCAGGCGGGACCCGGCCTCGTCCTCCGGCACGTCGTCGAAGCGGTCGGTGACCCGCTGGCCCACCCGGTACACGGCGAACCACGCCACGTCCCGCACGTCGAGCGTGTACGGGCGCAGCACGCGCCGCGCGGCCTGGATGACCTGGTCCTGCGTGATGAGCCGGAAGGCGTCGCGGTCCGCCGGGTCGATCTCGCCGAGGTCAACGTACAGCCGCACCATGTAGCCGCCCTCGCGCGGGATGAGCAGGATGTTGCCCTCGTCCGCCGACTGGATCGCCGCCTTCAGCCGGATGTCGGGGAAGTCGGTCGCGGCGAGCATGTCCACGACGCCCCAGGCGTGGTTGGCGAAGTCGCCGCGCGGCACCGCGCCGATGGCGTCCCGCACCCTGCTGCGCGCGCCGTCGCAGCCCACGACGTACTTCGCGCGGACCTCCCGCTGCTCCCCGGTGGCCGCGTCCGCCAGCGTGACGAGCACGGGGTGGTCGCCTGCAGGCCCGACCTCCAGGGTCACGAAGTCCCAGCCGTAGTCGGGCGCCATGCGCGAGGCGGACTTGCGCATGTGGTCCTCGAGGAAGCCCAGCAGCCGCGCCTGGTTGACGATCAAATGCGGGAACTCGGACAGGCCGTCGGCGGTGTCCTGCACGCGCCCGGTCCGCACGATCCTCGACCGATCGTCTGGCGACGGGCGCCAGAACACCGTCTCGTTCACCCAGTAGGCCTCCCGGACGAGCCTCGCGCTCAGGCCGAAGGCGTCGAACATCTCGACCGTGCGGCAGGCGACCCCATCGGCCTGGCCGACCTGCAACGGACCGTCGCGGCGGTCAACGATGCGCGTCGCGATGCCGGGGAAAGCCGAGAGCTGGGCTGCCAGCAGCATCCCGGCCGGGCCGGTGCCGACGATGAGGACGTCCATGGTGTCCGGCAGGCCCGGCGGGCGCGCCTCCGCACCAGGGGCCGCCTGGATGTCCGGGTCCCCCGGGTTGTAGCCGTCCAGGTAGAATTGCATCCCATCGTCCTCCCAGTTTCCCTTGCGTCTGCTGAACCTTGGCCAGAGTCGGTGCCGATGGGCGTGCGGGCTAGGCCCTCGCTTCACCCAGCAGTCGCGTTAGGCGACCTCTTCGCGTGCGACGCAGGCGCGCAGCGGCGCGGCTGCATCGCGAACCAGCATCCAGGTTCAGCCATCAGGCCGCTTCGATGGCCGAGGGATGCCGGGCGAGCGGCATGACCTCGACCTGCATGAAGGGGAACAGCGGCAAGGTGGACAGGATGGCGTGCAGCTCGTCGTGGTCCGCCACGTCGAACACGGAGATGTTCGAATACTGCCCGGCGATGCGCCACAGGTGTATCCACGTGCCCGCGCGCTGCAGATCCTGGGCGCGGGCCTTTTCCTCCGCCTTGAGCCGGTTGAACTCCACCGGGTCGATCCCGTGCGGCGGGCGCACATCCATCCTCACGTGATACAGCATCGTCCCCTCCTCATGCCCGCGCGTAATGGCGCAGCCGGTCCTCGTCCACCGTGACGCCGATGCCGGGTCCGGCGGGCAGGTGGATGTGGAAGTCCTCGAAGCGCAGCGGCTCCGTCACGTACTCGCCGGTCAGGATCTGCGGGCCGAAGTGCTCGCAGCCCCAGGCCAGCTCGCGCAAGGTGCTGAACACCTGCAGGTGCGCCGCGGCCCCCACCGAGCTTTCCAGCAGGCAGCCGCCATACAGGCCGATGCCCGCAGCCTCCGCCACCGCCGCGACGCGCTTCACCCCGAGCAGGCCGGCGTGCTTCACCAGCTTGAGCGACACCGCGTCGGCCGCGGCGGCATGGGCCACGGCCAGCATGTCGTGCGCGTCGAACACGCACTCGTCCGCGAGCAGGGGCGGCGTGTGCGGTCGGGCGCGCAGCCGGGCCATGGCGCCGATGTTCCAGGCCGGCACCGGCTGCTCCACCAGCGCCACGCCCATCTCGCGCAGTTGCGGCAGGCAGCGGGCGGAGACGGTCTCGTCCCAGGCCTGGTTGGCATCGACGATCAGGGTCGCCCGGCCCTCCAGCGCGCGGGCCAGGTGCCGCATCCGCGCCATGTCGGCGGCCGGGTCCTGCGCGCCGACCTTCACCTTGAAGGTGCGGTGCAGCCGGGCGTCGAGCTTGCGCCCGGCCTCCTCCACCTCTTGCGCCGGGTCGCCGGAGGCGAGCGTCCACAGCACGGGCACCCGGTCGCGCACCGCGCCGCCGAGCAGGGCCGCGGCCGGCAGGCCGAAGGTCTTGCCCACCGCGTCGAACAGCGCCGTCTCGACCGCGGCCTTGGCGGCGTTGTTGCGCTTGGCGGCCTGATCCATGCGCAGCCCGGCCGCCTCGAACTGGTCGGCGCGGCTGCCCATTACGGCGGGCGCGAGGTAGGCGTCGATGTTGGCCTTCATGGCCTCGACGCTTTCCTCGCTCCAGCGCGGTCCACCCAGGGTCGCGGCCTCGCCGATGCCCTCCGCGCCGTTGGCCAGGCGGACCCGGACGAGCACGTAGCTCTGCGCCGTCACCGAGGTGTTGGACAGCTTGTGCCGGCGCACCGTCGGCACGTCCACGATCGTGCTGCGCACGGAGGCCACGGCCAGGTCGCGGGCGAGGCCGCGCGCGTCGGGAGGAAGAGAGTCCGGCATGGTGGCCTCCTTTGGGATGGGTGCGGCGCCGCCCGTCCGCAGGCGGCGCCGCCGCGCGTCAGGCGGCCTTGGCGTGCTCGCGCGCTAAGCAGCCTTGTGCAGCTTGGGCCATGGATGGCTGGGCCAACTTGGACTGACGCTCCGCGTTTGGC
>CAXTTB010000051.1:0-12991 GCA_964246905.1 uncultured Acetobacteraceae bacterium
ATGCCGTGGTCCCCGGCTTCGATGCCGCCCTTGCGCGGCACGGGATCGCGATCCCTCGCACAACATTCATCAACATGCCGCTGCCGGTCCGTACCGCCCTGCTCGCTGGACTGGCGATGACCGTGCAGCACCCGGCACCGGCAATCACGGCGATGTGGGCCAGGACATCCGGGATGCACCACGCGCACTTCCGCTACGTGCTGATGGACATGCCAGGCGGGCACGAACTCCGCCAGATGATTGCAGCATGACTGAGACCAGGCGCAATTTGGGTTTCAAAATTCAATACAGTAAAGGGCGTAAAGCATTTGCGTCTCATGGCGCAGCCGGTGCTCTGTCCCGCGTGCCCGGAGGCCTTCGGCCGCGTCCCGCGTCGTCAGCGACCGGTCCCGGGCAAGTCCTTCCCCGGTCGCGCTCCGCATCGGCGCCGGGCTACTCGCCGAACATGTAGGCCTGGACGTGCAGGATATGCTCGCGCAGCCGCGCGCCGGCGTCCGCCCTGTCGCGCCGACGGAATGCCTCGACAACCGCGCGGTGCTCCACCTGCAGCGCCGCCTTGCGCTCGGGCGTCATGCTCCGCGCCTTGAGCTGGCCCCACTCGGCCTGCAGCCGCACCCTGGCCAGGGTGCGGGCGACAGCGATCACGGTCTGGTTGTGAGTCGAGACCGCGATCGCATCGTGGAACGCGGCATCGGCGACCTCGAAGCCGGCAACGTCCTTGGCGGCATCGGCGCTGTGCAGGCACTCGTCCATCCGGTCCAGGTCCGCGTGGCTGGCACGGGCCACCACGAGCGGCGCAAGCCCGGGTTCGAACACCAGCCGGCATTCAAGCACGTCGGCCGGACTCGCCCCTTCAATCCCTCTGAACTCAGAAGTTGTCGGCGTCACCGAGGCGCCCGCCTTGAAGGTGCCGCGGCCGACGTGACGGATGATGAGGCCCTCCGTTTCGAGGTCCTGGAGCGCACGACGCACCGTGTTGCGGGCCAACCCATATTGCTCGCCGAATTCGCGTTCCGTCGGCAACCGTTCGCCTTCCTGCCAGCGCTCCGACGCCAGCTCGCGCCGGAGCGCAGCCTGTAGGCTGCTCGCGTCGCCACGCTCCCGTGCCGCTGCGGGCAGGGCTACTTCGATCGCTGATGCGTCGTCCATGACCGCCAATCTAGCAGTTGACTCGCTGAACCAATAGGGGTGAGATTGGCTCATTACAGGCCAACAAAGCAGATATTGGCTCAGAATTGGTATAGGGAAGGAACTGCGGTGAAATTCGCAACGATCCTGCACGAGACGCGGCCCACGGTGGCCTTGGTCGATCCCGCCCGCGGCCTGTACTGGCCGCTCGACGAGGCCATGCCCGGCCTGCCGCCGCGCATCGCGGGCGACATGGCCGCGGTCATCGCCCATCTCGGGAAGAGTTCGAGCATCGCCGCACCAGGCGCCTCGGGGCACCCGCTTGAGGGTGCGAAGCTGCTGGCGCCCATTCCGGCGCCGCCGCACAACGTCATGTGCGTCGGCAAGAACTACCACGCCCACGCGCACGAGTTCACCCGGAGCGGCTTCGACGCCGGCGCGACCGCCGCGGATGCCATCCCCAAGCACCCCATAATCTTCACCAAGCCGTCCTCTTCCATCGCCGGCCCTTTTGACGACATCCCGCTGTGGCCGGGGCTTGACGAGGCGGTGGACTACGAGGCGGAGCTGGCCGTGGTGATCGGCCGCGGCGGGCGGTTCATCCCGCGCGAGCAGGCCATGGCGCACGTGTTCGGCTACACGGTGATGAACGACGTGACGGCGCGCGACCTGCAGCAGGTGCACAAGCAGTGGTTCCTGGGCAAGGGCATCGACGGCTACGGCCCCATGGGGCCGTGGATCACCACCGCCGACGAGGTGGACGGCGCCAACCTGCGCGTCACCTGCCGGGTGAACGGCGAGCAACGCCAGGACAGCAGCACGGCGGACCTGATCTTCGACATCCCGACCCTGATCGAGGTCATCTCGCGCAACGTGACCTTGTCGCCCGGCGACGTGATCGCGACCGGCACGCCGGAGGGCGTGGGCATCGGCTTCGACCCGCCGCGCTTCCTGCGGGACGGCGACGTGGTGGAGGTGGAGATCGCCGGCTTGGGCGCCATCCGGAACACGGTCCGCCGGGCGGCGGCCGGGCAGCAGCAAGGCGCTGCCCGCGAGGCCGTCGCCGCGCAGTAGGGAGTGGGGCCAATGGGGGAGACAAACAAGAACGACAGGTTCGTCGAGGAGCTGGGCGGCAAGGGCGATGTCCTTGTCCTGGTGCACGGCCTCGGCGGCGGCACGAACACCTGGTATCCGCAGGCGCAGGTGCTCAAGCGCGACCTGCGGCTGGTGGCCTACGACCTCGCCGGCTCCGGGCGCACCCCGGTGGGGGGCGACATCTCGATCGCGGATCATGTGGACGACCTGGCCGACGTGGTGCGCGCGGCCGGGGGTGACGGCCGGGTGCATCTCGCCGGGCACTCGCTCGGCACCATCATCTGCCAGCACTTCGCGGCCCGGCATCCGGAGCGGGTCGCCAGCCTTGCCCTGATCGGGCCGTTCCCGGAGCCGCCGGGCGCCGCGCGGGCCGCACTGCGCGACCGGGCGGCCAAGGCGCGGGCGGAGGGGATGCGCGGCATTGCCGACGCCATCGTCGCGGGCGGCACGTCGGACGACACCAAGGTGAACCAGCCGGCGGCGGCGGCCTTCGTGCGGGAAAGCATCATGGCGCAGCCGCCGGAGGGCTACGCGCGCAACTGCGAGGCGTTGGCGGAGGCCCGGAGCGCCGACCTGTCGCGCATCGCGTGCCCGACGCTGCTGATCACCGGCGACCAGGACCGCACCGCGCCGCCCGACACGGGCCGCGCCATGGCGAGCGCCATCAAAGGTGCCGAGATGCAGGTGCTCACGGCCTGCGGGCACTGGGCGACGATTGAGCGGGCCAAGCAGGTCAACTACGCGCTGACCGTGTTCCACGCGCGCCAGCGCCAGCCGCAGCAGGCCAGCGCATGAGCGCCGGCCCCGTCTTTGTCGGTCGGGTCTTCATCTGCACGACCTGCAACCGCTACGCCGCCACGCCGCCAGGGCAGGCGACGCCGGGCCAACGCCTCGCGCTGGCCATGAAGCAGCACGCGGCGCGGTGCGGCAGCACGGTCGCGGTCCGCACGGTCGAGTGCCTGAACGGCTGCCCGCACCCGTGCACGGCGGCATTGCGGGTGCCCGGCAAGATGGTCATCCGGTTTTCCGAGCTGACGGTGGAGGACGCGCCTGCCTTGCTCGACGCGGCATCGCGCTACGCCGAAAGCTTGGACGGCGACGTTCCGACGGAGGCGCTGCCGGCGTCGCTGCGCAGCAAGGTGTCCGACCGGGTGAGTGTCCCGGCGGCCTGAACCGCTTGGAGCCAAAACGGCAAGCAAAGGGGAGAGAACCATGTCGAGGACGCTGTTCACCAATGTCATGATCTTCGAGGGCACAAGCAAGGACCTCACGCCCGGCGAGGTGCTGGTGCAGGGCAACCGCATCCACGCCGTTGCCGGCCCGGGCGAAACCCTGCCGCGGGACGGCTGCGAGGTGCTGGACGCCGGCGGCGCCACGCTGATGCCGGGCATGGTCAACACCCACTGCCACCTCACCTACAACAACGGCACCACGGTCGCGGAACTCACGGCGCTCCCGGTCGAGGAGCACGTGCTGCTCACCATGCACAACGCCCGGCAGGCGCTGGACATGGGCTTCACGGCCGCGATCGGGGCGGCGTCGGCCAAGCCGCGGCTCGACATCGCCATCCGCAACGAGATCAACAAGGGCAAGATCCCCGGCCCTCGCCTGCTGGCGGGATCGCCGGAGCTGACGGTCACCGGCGGCCTAGCCGACGACAACCAGATCGACGCCAAGCACCCGTCCATCTCGATCATCTGCGACACGCCGGACGAGTTCCGCAAGGTGGTGCGGACCATGATCCGCGAGGGGGTGGACCTCATCAAGTTCAACAACTCGGGCGACAGCTTCTGCTTCCCGCGCATGGCCGCCTACGACAACCCGATGACCGACGCGGAGGTGGCCGCGATCTGCGACACCGCCAACAACATCGGCAAGCGCCTGGCCGCCCACGCCCACGCGGACAGCTCGGTGCGCCAGTGCATGAAATACGACGTGGAGTTCATCTTCCACGCCACCTTCGCCACGGACGAGACCATCGAGCAGCTGGAGCGGGTCAAGCACAAGCACTACGTCTCGCCGGCCATCGCCGCGCGCTACAACACGACCTACGAGGCGAAGGACTGGGGCATCACCACCGACGTGGCGGAGATGATCGGCAACAAGCGCGAGCTGGACGAGGGCATCAAGGTGATGCGCAAGATGCGCGCCGCCGGCATCAAGGTCATGCCGTTCGGCGATTACGGCTTCGCCTGGCTGCCGCAGGGCACCGAGGCGCGCGACCTCGAGCACTTCGTCAACCTGTTCGGCTTCGAGCCGTGGGAAACGCTGCGAGCGGCGACGGCCTACGGCGGCGAGGCCTGGGTCGGCAAGTCGGGCGAGAAGATGGGCCGCGTGGCGCCGGGCTACCTCGCGGACATCCTGCTGGTGGACGGCAACCCGCTGCACGACCTCAGCCTGCTGCAGGACCGCAACGCGCTGCTCGCCATCATGAAGGACGGCCAGTTCCACAAGCCGTTCCAGGGTCGCGTCGCCATGGGGCAGGCCATTGCAGCGGAATGACGGCACGGCAACCGTTCACGCCGGCACGCACGGGCGTCAAGGGGCCACGGGATCGTCGCCGGGTCGTATTTCCTGCACCAGGAAGTCGATGAGGCGACGGACGCGCTGAGGCAGGCGTCGCTGGGCCGGGTACACGATGTGGAACTCGAAAGGCTCCGGCGGTGTCCACGCTTCAAACACCGGGCGCAGCAGCCCTTGCCGCAGTTCCTGGCGGCCGTAGTAACCGGGGACCTGCACCAGCCCCATGCCGGCAACGGCGGCCCGGATCAGCGTGCTGCCGCTGTTGGAGTGCACCCGGCCCTCGGGCGCAAACGCATGCGTCTCGGCTCCGCGGCGGAACGTCCACCGCCGGTGGCCGAGGCTGAGGCACAGCGCCGGGTCGAGCGCGCCGGGATGCGTGAGGTCTGCCGACCCGGCCAGCAGGTCGGGAGCCGCCAGCGTCACCAGGGGAAAGGCGATCAGCCGCCGGGCGACGAGGCTGGATGGCGAGAGCGGCCCTGCCCTGACGGCGAGGTCGAAGCCGTCCTCGACAAGATCGGCGTTGCGGCTGCTGACCTCGATCTCCAGGCCGAGTGCTGGGTGCGCCTGGCCGAAGCGGAGCAGCAGGGGAGTGAGGTAGTCCTCCGCGAAATGCCCGCCGACGCTGATCCGCACGCTGCCGCGCAAACCGTCCTGGCTGTTCCGCAAGGCTTCCCGGGCCTCCTCCAGCGCGTCCAGGGCCGCCCGGCAGCTCGCATGGTAGCTGCGGCCGGCGTCCGTCAGGGCGCGGTGCCGCGAGGTGCGCTGGATCAACTGCACTCCCAGTACGCGCTCCAGCTCGGCGACCTTGCGGCTGACATGCGCGACCGAGACGCCAAGGGTTCGGGCAGCTGCTGAGAAGCTGCCGCTCTCGGCTGCCGCGACGAACTCGATGAGGCCCTCCACTGGCGCGATCTTATCCATGCGGGAAAGGTGCTTCTCCAAATCCGCCGCTGTTTTGTTTTCCGGCAAAGGCTAACTGCTTGACCAGCGCCGCTCAAGCCCTGGGCGCCTTGGGAGCCGGGACATGCCTCTTGCCATCTACGCCTTCAGCCTGTGTGCCTTCGCCCTCGGCTTCACCGAGTTCGTGGTGATCGGCCTCGTGCCCGCCATGGCGCTCGACCTCGGCACGTCCACCACGCAGGTCGGTGCGGCCGTGACCGCCTATGCGCTGGGCGTCAGCATCGGCGGGCCGGTGCTGACCGCGCTGACCGTGGGATGGAAGCGTCGCCTGCTCCTGGCGGCTGCCATGGTGCTGTTCATCGCCGGCAACCTCGCTGTGGCACTGTCGCCGTCATTGGTCCCATTGCTGGGCGCGCGCTTTGCCAGCGGCCTCGCGCATGGCGTGTTCCTGGCCGTCGCGTCCAGCGTCGCCGCCGCGATCGCGGGTCCGGCCCGGGCGGGAAGTGCCGTCGCCCTGGTGTTCGGCGGGCTGACGGTCGCCCTCGTGCTGGGCGTGCCGGCGGGCACCTTCCTGGGCAGCCTCTGGAGCTGGCGTGCGGTCTTCGGCTTCGTCACGCTTTGCGCGTCGGTCGGCCTGCTCGGGCTGCTGTTCTCCATGCCGCGGCAGGCGCAAGCCACAGGCTCGCGCGGCCATGTCGCCGAAAGCCTCCGCGCCCTGGCTGCCCCCCGCCTGCTCGGGGCGGCCCTGCTCAGCGTGCTGGCCTACACCGGCACCTTCGCGGCGTTCACCTACATCTCTCCGCTGCTGATCGAGGTGACCGGGCTGCACGTCGGCCAGGTCTCGGCATTGCTGCTCGCTTACGGCGTGGCCGCGGCGCTCGGCAACATCGCCGGGGGCCGGCTGACTGACCGCTTCGGGGCGGATACCGCGGTCATCGGCGTGTTCGGGCTGTTGTCGGTGCTGCTGCTGGGCATTTGGGCCTTCGCCGCCTGGCCTTGGGCCATGGTCGCCCTCGTCACCCTGCTGGGTGCCGCAACCTTCGCGGCCGTGCCTGCCCTGCAGGCCCGCATCATGGGCTTGGCAGCAGAGGATGGACGCGGCACCTCGGCCGTTGCGGCGGGCCTGAACATCGCGGGCTTCAACATTGGCATCGCGCTGGGCTCGGTCGCCGGCGGCTGGGTCATCGGTCGGGCCGGCTACGCCAGCACCGCCCTGCTCGGCGCCGCCGTGGTGGCCTGCGCCCTGCCTTTCGCCTGGCGCGGCATGCGGGCCGCCCAGTTCCGCGCAGCGGCCTGAATTCTGCCTCTTCCATTCCAACCCAACAAGGAACTTCATTATGCGTCTTAGGGATCAACGGCTCGTCGTGCTCGGCGGCACCTCCGGCTTGGGGCTTGCCCTGGCGGAACTCGCCATCGCGGAGGGCGCCTCGGTGGTGGTGGCCGGCAACTCCGCCGCTGGAGCCGAGAAGGCCAAGGCACAGCTTGGCGAGCGGGCAGAGGCGATCGCCCTCGACATCGGCAACGAGGCCGAGGTGGCTGCCGCCTTCGAGCGGATCGGCACGCTGGACCATCTTGTGACCACGGCGGCCAAGCTCACCTACGCCCCGCTCGGGGAACTGTCGGTGGACGCGGTGACCGCGATGCTGGCGTCCAAGTTCTGGGGGCCGTTCTTCGCCGCCCGCGCCGCGGCGCCGCGGTTGCGGACGGGCGGGTCGATCACCTTCTTCAGCGGCCTTGCCGCCGACCGGCCCGGGCCGGGCACCTCGGTGGTGGCCGCCGTGAACGCCGGGTTGGAGGGTTTCGCCAGGGCGCTCGCCGTCGAGTTGGCCCCGCTGCGGGTGAACTGCGTGTCTCCGGGCGTCGTCGCGACGGCGGGATGGAACTTCATGCCCGAGGCGGACCGCAACGCCCTGTTCGAACATCTGCGCTCGACGCTTCCGGCCCGCCGCATCGGCGAACCGCGTGATTTGGCCGAGGCGGCTTTGGCGGTGATGACGAACCCCTATGTCACCGGCACCGTTCTGCACTGCGACGGCGGTGGCCACCTGGCTTGATCGACGAGGGCCGGACCCCGGGTCCGGCCGTTCCGCCTCATCGGGAGACCGTCCTCGTGCAACTGCAAGCTGACGATGCCGCCTTGTTCGCCGCGGATCGGCCAATCGCCGATTACGCTCTGATCGGAGACATGCGCGGTGTGGCGCTGGTCGCCATGGACGGGGCCATCGACTGGCTCTGTCTGGCGCGCGTCGATGCCGTGCCGGTGTTCGCCGCGCTCCTGGACGCTGGGCAAGGGGGTGCCTGCACGATCCACCTCTCGGGCGGTGTGCTCGAAACCTCCCGCCGTTATCTGCCAGGAACGAACATCGTCGAGACCACCCTGCGGGGAAGGACAGGGTCCCTCGTCCTCACCGACTTCATGCCGGTCGCCGCGGTGCTCGATCCCGGAGACACGGGACCCGACAGCAAGGCGCCAGGCCGGGTCATCCGCATTCTTCGGTGCGCATCAGGCACCGTGGCGATGACCGTCCGCATTGCGCCGAGCTTCGATTGGGCGCGTCGCGACCCGTCTCCCATGCTGAGCGGACGCCTCGCCTCGTATGCCGGAGAGGCGCTGCACGTGGCCTGCTCGCACGATCTGACGGCCGATGAAAACACGCTGCAGAGCCGGGCAACGCTGCAGGCGGACGAAACCCTGACCCTCGTTCTCGGCCATGCCGGACTGGACGAGGCGGCGGTCGCCGCTGCGGCCTTTCAGTTGAGCGAGACCGCGGACTACTGGACCCGATGGAGCGAGCGCTTGACTTACCGGGGTCCCGACGCCGACCACGTCGGTCGGAGCGCGCTTTGCCTGAAGCTGCTGACCTATGCACCGACAGGCGCCGTGGTCGCCGCTCCGACGACGGGCTTGCCCGAAGCCGTGGGTGGCGTCCGGAACTGGGATTACCGCTTCGTCTGGACACGGGACGCCTCGTTCACCGTCTCCGCATTCCTCAACCTGGGCTACCGCCGGGAAGCAGCGGAATTCCTGCGCTTCCTGCACGAGGCCTGCGCGGGTGGCGCAGTGGTGAAGGTGATGTACGGCGTCGAAGGCCCAGTGCCCAAGGAGGAGGAACTTCGTCATCTCGCGGGCTGGCGAGGTTCGGTGCCCATCCTTGTCGGCAACGAGGCCAGCGGTCAGAAGCAGCACGAGATCTACGGCGAGTTGCTCGCGGCCCTGAACCTCTACGTCGCCGAGCACGGCACCGAAGGTCTCTGCCGTTCATTGAAGGACGACCTGCCCGGCTTCGTGGCCCGGCTGGCGGAGGCTGCAGTCGATCACTGGAAGCGTCCCGATCAAGGCATCTGGGAGTTGCGCGGCGCGCCTCGGCACCTGCTGCACACGAAGGCCATGTGCTGGGTCGCCTTGGACCGCGCGTTGAAGCTCGCTCCGCGGATCGGGCTGGCCGCTCCGCCGCATTGGGCATCGGAGCGCAATGCCATCCGGGAGGAGTGCCTGGAGCGCGGGTGGAATGCCGAAGTCGGCGCGCTGACGATGGAGTTCGGGGGAAGCGATCTCGACATGTCGACGCTGCGCCTTTCCCTGATGGATTTCTTGGACGCCCGTGACCCCCGCATGACGGCGACCCTCTTCGCCACGATCGCGAACTTGGGCGATGGCGACCTTTACCGCCGGTATCGGTTCGACGACGGCCTGCCCGGCGAGGAAGGGGCATTCGCCGCCTGCTCGTTCTGGGTCGTGGGCCTGCACACGCTGCGCGGGGAGCTGGAAGCCGCTCGCGCGCTTTTGGACCGGCTGCTGCAGCGCTCGAACGACCTTGGCCTGTTCGCCGAGGAGTTCGATACCGCCACCGGCGAGCAGATCGGCAATTTCCCGCAAGGCTTCACGCACATGGCCGTCATCCACGAGGCCGTGCGCCTGCACCAGGCAGCGGAAACACGGGGGGAATGCCGGGCAGGCAGATTGAGCCGGTCCCCTTTGCACACACCAAAATGAACCGGCACGAACATCAAGGAGTCGACATGTCTCAGACCAACGCTCCACACCGCGACAAGCCGCCCTTCGGCAAGCAGCCCCAGAGCTATCCGGGGACGACCGATCGGATGCAGCCGCCACCTGATCACGGCGAAACCAGCTACCGCGGGTCCGGACGCATGACCGGCAAGGTGGCCATCATCACCGGCGCCGATAGCGGCATCGGCCGGGCCGTCGCCATCGCCTACGCGCGGGAAGGCGCCGACCTGGTTCTGTCCTACTTGGATGAACACGAGGACGCCAACGAGTCGGCGGGTTGGGTCGAGAAAGCCGGACGCAAGGTCGTGCTGGTGCCGGGCGACATCTCCGATCCGGCGCATGCCGCGGCGTTGGTCGCCAAAGCCGTTGAAGCGTTCGGGCACATCGACGTCCTGGTCAACAACGCCGGCTATCAGAAATGCGCGGACTCGATCGACGACATTTCCATCGAGGACTGGCGGCGGCATTTCGACGTCAACGTCCACGCGATGTTCTACATCGTGAAGGCGGCCCTGCCTCACATGGGACCCGGCGGGAGCATCGTGAACACGGCGTCGATGAACGCCAAGATGCCGATGCCAAGGCAGCTCGCATACTCCTCCACCAAGGCCGCGATCACCAATGTCACGGCGAACCTGGCGAAGCTGCTCGCCCCCAAGGGCATCCGCGCCAATGCCGTTCTTCCCGGCCCGATCTGGACGCCGCTGATCACCTCCACGATGTCCGGCGAGGAGGTCGAGACCTTCGGCAAGCAGGTCCCGATGGAGCGTCCCGGACAACCCGCGGAACTGGCGCCTCCCTACGTCATGCTGGCGTCCGACGAAAGCAGCTACATGTCGGGTGCCATGATTGCGGTCACCGGCGGCACCGCGCTCCTCTGATGCGGCTCGGACACGCTCCCAGGGTGCGCGTCCGCTCGCAACAGTGGCCTGAATGGGCGGCATCATGAACTCATCGTTGCTCCTCAGCCACGGTAGCCTGCGGCGCACGCCGTTCGACACCCGCTTGGCAGCTGCGGCTGCAGCCGGGTTCGTGGCCGCCAGCATGTTCGTGAGCGAGGTGCGGGACCTGCGGCGGGGTGGCTGGTCGGACGAGGCTCTCCGCGCCCGTGCTGGCTTCCATCATGTGCACGTCCGGGACATCGAAGTCCTGAGCGGCTGGGTCGAACAGGATGGCGAGCCGGGACGCCTGTACCGCGCCGCCGAGGAGCAGTCGTTCGCGCTCGCCTCCATCTTCGGCTCCCAAGCCATCCAGGCCATCGCGCCGGTCGGCGGCGACCCGGCGCGTGCCGCGTCCCGCTTTGCGGCACTCTGCGACCGTGCGGGGGCTGTCGGATTGGAGGTGGTCTTGGAGTTCATGCCCCACACCGACCTTCCAACCCTCGCGTCCGCACGCAACCTGGTGGAGCGTGCCGGGCGCGGGAACGGAGGGCTTTGCATCGACGCCTTTCATCTGTTCCATGCTGGGGAGACTCCCGACGACGTCGCGGCACTTCCGGACGGCATGATCCGCGGCGTGCAGCTCTGCGATGGCCGGGCAGTGCATTACCCTGACTATGGCCGGGCGATGCTGAGCGAGCGGTTGCCGTGCGGGGACGGCGACTTTCCGCTGCGTGAGCTTCTCGGTGCTGTCGCAGCCGCTACATGCCCGCTGGCGATCGAGGTGTTCAACCCACGCCTGTGGGCGCGCGACCCGTTCGACATGGCCCAGGAGCACGCCAGCAAGGCACATGCGCTTCTGGCATCCGCCGGACAGGGCCTTGGCGGAGACCGGCAGCCATGAAGCTCTACCTCTATGACGACTGCCCGTTCTTCGTGAAGGCGCAGGCGATCTTCAGCACGAAGGGCATCCCCTTCAAGTTGGTCACGCCGCCCACCGACAATGCGGCGATGCCAGTGCGGATAATCGCGCGGAAAATGGCGCCGAACCTGGGGAACGAAGTGCGCTTCATGCCGGAAAGCCATGTCGGAGCGATACGGCGTGAACCTGAACGACGACA
This sequence comes from uncultured Acetobacteraceae bacterium, assembly GCA_964246905.1. GTDB lineage: Bacteria > Pseudomonadota > Alphaproteobacteria > Acetobacterales > Acetobacteraceae > CAHJXG01. The sequence continues at coordinate 11,658 of CAXTTB010000051.1, forward strand.
TCGCAAGCTGATTTGCATTGGAGAGGGACATGGACCGTTTCACCAACAAGGTCATGATCGTGACCGGCGCAGGCTCCGGGATCGGGGCCGCCACCGCCCAGCGCTTCGCCGCGGAGGGCGCCCACGTCGTCCTGGCTGGCCGCACGCGCGGCAAACTTGAGGTTGCTGCCAAGGACATCCCGGCAGACCACGTCCTGCTCCAGGAAGCGGACGTGAGCAGCAAGGACTCGGTTGACCGCTTGGTCGCCGCTGCCGTCGAGCGTTTCGGCAGGTTGGACGTGCTTGTGAACAATGCCGGGGTCGCGCCGATGGGGCCATTCATGGAGACCTCCGTGGATGACTGGCGCTCCGCCATGGCGATCGACGTGGACGGCGTGTTCTACGGGTGCCGGGCCGCGGTGCCGCATCTGCTGGCGACCAAGGGGTCCATCGTCAACGTGTCGTCGGTGTCGGGGATCGGCGGCGACTGGAACATGAGCGCCTACAACGCCGCCAAAGGGGCAGTGACGAACCTGACCCGGTCCCTGGCGCTCGAACTCGGGGGCCAGGGAGTGCGCGTCAATGCCGTCAATCCCAGCCTGACCTTCACGGAGCTCACCAGCGACTTGGAGAAGAATGATGCCTTAATGGCCAAGTTCGCGGAGCGCATCCCGATGGGTCGCGGGGCGCGGCCGGAGGAGGTCGCAGCGGTGATCGCCTTTCTGGCCAGCGAGGACGCGAGTTTCGTCAACGGCGTGAACCTGCCCGTAGATGGCGGCCTCAATGCCTCCAACGGTCAGCCCAAGCTCGCCTGAGCGGTCGCCGCGCCGGGTGGCTGCTCGTCGGCACCGAGCAGCTTCATCCCCTGTGCCTTCAGCGTCCCGTCCGCGTGCAGGTAGTGGTAGAGCGTGCTCGCGGGCACGTCGCCCAGCTCGCGGCAGATTGCTGGGATGCTGCGCGCCCGGTCGGCCATGAGATGCTGGGCGTAGCGCAGCCGCTCGGGCGTCATCAGACGGGGTCGGCCACCCTTCCGGCCGCGAACACGGGCAGCGGCGATACCTTCCTTGACCCGCTGGCGGATGACGTTGCGCTCCATCTCTGCAAACGCCGCCTGAATCTGCAGGAAGGCGCGGCCCATGGGCGTGGTGGTGTCGAACGAAGTGTTGAGCGCCCGGAAGCCCACACTTTTGGCCTCCAGCTCGTCCACAAGACGGATCAGCTCGCCCGCGAGCCGTCCCAAGCGGTCGAGGTCCAGCACAACCAGCACGTCGCCCTTGCGCAGGTACCCCAAGCATTCCTTTAAGCCGGGCCGATCGGTGCTTGCACCACTGCCACGATCGTCAAAGATGCGTTGG
>CAXTTB010000052.1:0-12890 GCA_964246905.1 uncultured Acetobacteraceae bacterium
TCACTCGTCCAGCACCGCCGCCGTCCGCCCGGCATGGATCTGCGCCAGCACCGCAACCTCGTCGAACACCCGCCATTCCCGCAGCACCTTGCCGTCCTTCAGCTCGAAATGGCTGATGCCCAGCACGTTGACCGGGGTTCGCGTGACGGGGCCGTAGGTCGGCACGCCGCAATAGGTGCCGCGCAGCAGCCACACCGCCGCGACCCGCAACCCGTTCTCCGGCCCGTCCAGCACGGCGATGTCGCGCACCTCCACCCGGAAGTCCGGGAAGGTCGCGAGCAGGTTCACCAGCTCGACCTGGTATGGGTCGATGCCCTGCACCCGGCGCATCCGCACGGAGTGGCACACCACCTGGCGGTCGCAGTAGGCCGGCACCCGGTTGAACAGGCGGGCGTTCCAGACCTCTTCGAACATCCCCTGCACCATCGCGCACTCGGCGGCGAAGCGCGGCGGGCGCGGGCCGGAGACACCGGCGTGCGCCGGGTCCGCGACCTGCCCGGCGAACGGCCCCTGCCGGCCGTCCAGCGCCATCGCGCGCCCGAGCACCGGGCTGGCGTCCGCGAGATCCGCGGCGACGCGGTAGGGATCGAGGCCCAAATGCTCCAGCACCGCCCACTCGTCCCGGACGATCCACTCCTCCGTCACCTTGTTGTCCTGCACCAGGCAGTGCGCGATGGTGCGCGACACCCAGTCCCGCCCGGTCGGCGGGCCGTAGGTCCAGAAGCCGGTGTGCGTGCCGGACTTGAACACGCGGTGCGAGCTGATGAAGCCGCCGGGTCCGCGCTGCTCCCAGATCACGTCCTCGCCATGCCCGCCGCCGCCGTTCGGGAAGGCGGCGAACTTCTGCAGGGAGTTCTGCATCACGTGGTCGAAGCCGTAGGTCTCGCCGTAGGCGGTGTGGACCTTCACGTCCGCGGCGTAGTGCTCGTGCAGCCGCCCGAGGCCGCGGTCGATCCAGATCGCGTCCGTCCAGCTCAGGATGTAGTCGCGCGGGTCGCGGTACGGCGCGTAGGCCGCGGGCGCCAGGCCGGGATAGTCGGAGGCCGATCCGCTCATCGCTGCGTTTTCCTTGTTTTCATGCTGGCGCCGAGGTGTCGAGCCGCGCGGCGCCAAATATCGCCAGGTCCGGCGTCGCCAGGTCCGGCGCGGCACCGGCCGTCAGCGTTCGCGCCACAGCCTCGCCCAGCCCGGCCGAATGCTTGAAGCCGTGCCCGGAGCAGGCCGAGACGAGCAGCACCCGGTCGTTCTCCGGCGCACGCGCGATCAGGAAGTCCCCGTCGGGCGTGTTGGTGTAGAGGCACGCGGCGCCGCGCAGCGCCCGCGGCGACAGGCCGGGCAGCCGGCCACGCAGGTGGTCGCGGAACAGCGCCTCCGCCTCCTGCGCGGACACCTCGCGTGCCAGCCGGTCGGGGTCGGGCGTCGTCACGGAGGCCTGCTCCATCCCCACCTTCACGCCCTGCTCGCCCGGCGGGATCGGGAAGCCGTAGAAGTTGTCCTCGGGACCGTCGCCATGCACCCAGATGAACGCGGGAAACCGGCCCGGCGCGAACGCCGCCGGGTCGGACGGCTCGAACCAATGGAACACCTGGCGCGTGACGGACAGGTGCGGCGCGAGCGCGCCCGTGAAGCCGGCCGACCAAGCCCCCGCCGCCAGCACGGCCTCAGCGGCATAATGGCGGTCGCCGTTTTCGGTCATGACGCAGACGCCCCCGCCGTCCCGCTCGATGCGGGCCACCCGGGCGCCGGTGCGCATGACGGCGCCGTGCCGACGCGCCAGGCTGAGCTGGGCCTCGACGCACGCCTCGGGCCGGACGAAGCCGCCGCCCGGCTCGAAATAGCCGATCTCGTCGCCGCGCAGGCGGAACTGCGGGAAGCGCCGCGCGACGCCCGCCGCGTCGAACACCTCGTGCGGGATGGCGAAGCGTTCGGCGACGGCGGCCGTGCGGCGGACGAAATCGCCCTTGCCGTGGACGCAGGCCGTGCCGGACGCGCCGGCGAGGATCAGCACCCCGCATTGCGTGAGCAGCTCGGCGCCGGTTTCCTCCTCCAGCTCCCGCCAGACCTCGTGCGACCGGGCCACGAGCGGCACGTAGGCCTCTCCCTCCCCCACGGCGCAGCGGGTGAGGCGCGTCCCGCCGTGGCTGGACCCCCAGGCGTGCGGCGGGTCGTAGCGGTCGAGGCCCAGCACGCGCTGGCCGCGCCGGGCAAGCTGCAGCAGGCAGGCGCTGCCCACCGCGCCCAGGCCCACCACCACCGTGTCGAAAGGACCGCCCATGCCGGCAGCCGCGGCGTGCCGCCCTATTCCGCCGCCACCTGCGTCATCAGCGCGGTCACGGCCGCCCGCGTCGGCGGCGGCAGCAAAGCGAGCGGGGCGACATGGCCGTCGTGGTCGATGCCGTAGCCCTGCGCCATCGCCTCCCGCACGATCTCCGGCGCCCAGGCGATGCGCTTGCGGGCGTCGCCCGCGGTGATCAGCGCGGCCTGCACGGGGCCGTCCCCGGCTGCCGCCAGGCTGCGCCACGCGCCGCCGGGGGTGGAGAAGCACTCGCCCGCCTCCACCCGCATCGAGACCTCCTCGCCGGGTTCGTTCAGCACGACGTCGAGCGTGCCGGAGAACACGATGGCGACCTGCTTCTCCGCCAGCCGGTGCCGGCCCACCTGGTTTCCCGGCGCGAGCCGCAGCCACTCGATGGAGAAGCCGTGCGGGTTGTTGATGGGCGCCGCGTGCTCCCGGTCCTCCGTCATGCCGTGGCCGATCACCGGCGCCAGCTCGCTCGCGTGGCCGGGCAGGCAGGAGGCGAGCAGCGCGCGGGCGGCCCAGGCGCGCGCCTCCGCCTTCACGACCCGCCGCGCCATCTGCGCCTCCGTGTAGCGCGGCAGGGTGCTGATCTGCTCCGGGCTGAGCGCCGGCATCAGCGCGTCCGCGTCCGGCCGCGGCGTGCCGGCATCGGTATCGACCAGCATGTTGTCCCGGGTCAGATGCAGGCCGTACCGCGCGGCGTTCTCCAGGATGGAGGGATGCCAGATGATCCCCCCGGTGTCGTCGCCGCCGAGGGCGGTGAAGATCCAGCCGTCCTCGGCGCCCGTGTTGGTGAAGCCGCGGAAGATCCAGGTGGGGATGGACACCACGTCGCCGGGTCCGCCCTGGATCTCCCCGTCCCGGCCGTCCGCGCCCCAGCGGAAGGTCCAGGTGCCGCGCTGGATCATGAACACCTCCGCCGTGAAGTGGACATGCAGGTTGTTCACCGTGCCCGGTGGCATCGCCGCGACGCCCAGGCTGAAGCCGTGCGCTTCCGTGAGGTTCACCACCTGGTCGCGCGACTGGGTGACGCCGGGGCCGACCAGCGAGTAGTTCTCCTTGCGCTCCGACCCCGGCATCTTGCAGTCGATGAAGGCGACCTTGCACGCCACCATGTCGGACCGCCGGATCAGCCGGGTCCGCGCGTCCTCGGGGCCGATGCGTGGGGCCATGGTGGTGTCCTTCCTGGGCCGTGGGCGGCTGGGCCGCCGCGCTTGAACGTCCCGGCGTTTTAAGCCCGGGCCGGGCGGCTGTCCACGCGGCGTCGGCCTGGCGCGTCAATCCCCGCTTACGGGATCGGGTCGCCCGCGTGGGCGGCTCGCGCCGGGTTGCCTCAAAATTAACTTTTCGGCAACTCGTGTTCAATTTTTCTACTTTTTGGTTTGCGCCGCCCGTCTCTTTAATGTATCCAAACCGCATCGAACTGCCCGCCCAGGCTTCGGCGGCGCGCCCGTCAACGCGAAACGAACATTCAAAGGACCGGACTGGTGAACCGTCTCAAGACAACCACGCTCGCCGCGGCGTGCCTCGCCATCGTGGCCGCCGTGCCGGCCCATGCAACCCAGGTGACATATTCGGGCACCTCCGTCCTCAACAGCCGGGACGTGACCCTCAGCGACTCAGGCCTTGGCATCAGGGAAGAGGAGGCCGGGGCCGGCCAGATCACCCTGAGCGGCACCAACACGCCCGGCGGGATCATCAGGACCTGGTGCATCGACATCGCCCATGCCCTGCTGCGGACCGGCAGCTTCGAGACGGGCGGAAGCCTGGACGGCACCGTGGGCACCAAGGTCAACGCCCTGCTGACCCACGTTGTCCCGACCCTGGCGACGGACCCTGACAGCTCCTCCGCCCTCCAGGTCGCGATCTGGAAGGCGGAATACGGTGACGGCCTGACCGTCCACGCCCCTTCGCATGTCGCGAGCCTGGCCGACGGCTACCTGTCCATGGTCAGCAGCGGCAAATGGGCGGCGGACCCGGCCATGCGCGTCGCGGTCCTGGCCGGCGGCGGCGCCAACCAGGACCAGGCCTACATGACCCCGGTTCCGGAGCCGGCCTCGTTGGCTGCGGTGGGAGCCGGCCTGATCGGGCTGGGCCTGATCCGGCGCAAGCGGGCGTAAAGCGCCGGGCCTTGCTTGACGGGCCGGGGCGTCCGCCACTTTGATGGGGGCATGACCCCCGCCCCGCCCCACGCCCGCAAGGCGCCGCAACGCATCGAACAGCTCGGACGTGTCCGCACCGACGAGTACGCCTGGATGAAGGACGCGGACTGGCAGCAGGTGCTGCACGACCCGGCGGCGCTCCGGGCCGACATCCGCGCGCACCTGGAGGCGGAGAACGCCTACACGGCCGCCGTGCTGGCGGAGACGGAGGCGCTGCAGCAGCAGGTCACCGGCGAGATCAAGGGCCGCATGAAGCCGGACGAGGCAAGCCTGCCCAGCCCGGACGGCCCCTGGGAGTACTACGCGCGCTACGAACCCGGCGCGCAGTACCCGGTGCACGCCCGGCGCCCGCGCGGGCAGGCGGACGGCGAGCAGGTCCTCGTGGACGCCGCCGCCCTGGCGCAGGGCCATCCCTACTACGCGCTCGCCGCCGCCCGGCACAGCCCGGACCACCGGCTGTTCGCCTACGCCGAGGACACACAGGGGTCGGAGGTGTACCGCGTCCGCATCAAGGACCTGGCGACCGGCGCGCTGCTGCCCGGCGCGGTCGAGGACTGCACCGGCAACTTCGCTTGGGGGCCTGACAGCGCCTCCCTGTTCTGGACCTTCCGCGACGCGAACGGCCGCCCGACGCGCATCTACCGCCGTCCGGTGCCGGGCGGGCCGGACGACGACGTGCTGGTGTACGCGGAGCCGGACCCCGGCTTCTTCCTCAGCATCTCGCAGACGGACTCCCGGGCCTACCTGGTGATCTCCTGCGGCGACCAGCAGACCAGCGAGGCCTGGCTGATCCCCGCCGCCGACCCGGCGGCCGCGCCGCGCCTCGTGGAACGGCGGCAGGCCGGGCTGCGCTACGACGTGGAGCATTGGGACGGGCGCTTCATCATCCGCACGGACGCGGACGGCGCGGTGGACTTCAAACTGGTGAGCGCGCCGGAGGACACGCCGGGCCGGGCGCACTGGCGGGACTGGATCGCGCATCAGCCGGGCCGCTTCATCGTCGGCACCGCCGCCTACGCCGGGCACTTCGCACGGCTGGAGCGGGTGGACGCCAACAACCGCATCGTCATCACCAGCCGGGAGACGGGGCGGGAGCATGTGATCGGCGTGGACGAGGAGGCCTACGTGCTGCGCCTCGGCGGCGGCCTGGAATACGACACGGCCACGCTGCGCTACACCTACGAATCGCCCACCACGCCGCGGCAGTGGTTCGACTTCGACATGGACACCCACGCCGCGACGCTCCGCAAGACGCAGGAGATCCCGTCCGGCCACGACCCCGCCGAGTACGTCGCCCGCCGCCTGCACGCCCGGGCGCCGGACGGCGCTTCGGTCCCCGTCACCGTGCTGATGCGCCGTGACACGCCCGCGGACGGGTCGGCGCCGCTGCTGCTGTACGGCTACGGCTCCTACGGGATGGCCATGGAGCCGTCCTTCTCCATCCGCAGCCTCAGCCTGGTGGACCGCGGCTGGGTTTGGGCGACCGCGCACGTGCGCGGCGGGTCGGAGAAGGGCTGGGGCTGGTTCCTCGACGGGCGCGGGGCGAAGAAGCCCAACACCTTCACCGACTTCATCGCGGCGGCCGAGCACCTGGCGGATCAAGGCCTCACGCGGCGGGGGAACATCGTCGCGATGGGCGGGTCCGCGGGCGGCCTGCTGGTGGGGGCGGTGCTGAACATGCGGCCGGACCTGTGGGCGGGCATCGTCGCCGCCGTGCCGTTCGTCGATGTGCTGAACACCATGTCCGACACCAGCCTGCCGCTCACCCCGCCGGAATGGCCGGAATGGGGCAACCCCATCGAGGACCCCGCCGCCTACGACGCCATCGCCGCCTACTCGCCCTATGACAACGTGGCCCCCCGTCCCTACCCGGCGGTGCTCGCCACCGCGGGCCTGTCCGACCCGCGGGTGACGTACTGGGAGCCGGCGAAGTGGGCCGCCCGCCTGCGGGACGCGACGACCGGCGGCCATCCGGTGCTGCTGCGGACCAACATGGAGGCCGGGCACGGCGGCGCCGCCGGACGCTTCGACGCGCTGAAGGACACGGCGCTGCACTACGCCTTCGCGATTTGGGCTTACGCGCACCGCCGGGCATGATCGGCCAAACCCCGCAAAGGAACCAACGAGTGAGCGGCTTCAAGAGCACCGAACGCTACATCGCCTCCCGCGACCTGGAAGTCGCGGTCAACGCCGCCGTGGCGCTGCAGCGCCCTTTGCTGGTCAAGGGCGAACCCGGCACCGGCAAGACCGTGCTGGCGCACGAGGTCGCGGCCAGCCTCGGCCATCCGCTGGTGGAATGGCACGTGAAATCGACCACCAAGGCGCAGCAGGGCCTCTACGAGTACGACGCCGTGTCCCGCCTGCGCGACAGCCAGCTCGGCGATCCCAAGGTGGCGGACATCGCCAACTACATCGTGCGCGGCAAGCTGTGGGACGCCTTCGAGGCGGACCGCCCGCAGGTCGTGCTGATCGACGAGATCGACAAGGCCGACATCGAGTTCCCGAACGACCTGCTGCTGGAACTCGACCGGATGCAGTTCTTCGTTTACGAGACGCGGCAGACCGTCGCGGCCAAGCACCGCCCGGTGGTCATCATCACGTCGAACAACGAGAAGGAGCTGCCGGACGCCTTCCTGCGCCGCTGCTTCTTCCACTACATCCGCTTCCCCGATCGACCGACCATGGAGCGGATCGTGGAGGCGCATTATCCCGGCCTGCAGCGCGACCTGGCACGGGAGGCGCTGACGGTGTTCTTCCAGGTGCGCGAGGTGCCGGGCCTCAAGAAGAAGCCCGCGACCTCCGAGCTGCTGGACTGGCTCAAGCTCTTGATGATCGAGGACCTGCCGGCCGACGCGCTGCGGAGCCAGGATGCCAAGCTGGTGATCCCGCCGCTGCACGGGGCGCTGCTGAAGAACGAGCAGGACGTGCACCTGTTCGAGCGGCTCGCCTTCCTGAACCGCCGCGGCGGCTGACATGTTCGCGCAGTTCGTCTTCGCCCTCCGGGAGGCCGGCGTGCCGGCGTCGATCACCGAGTACCTGACCCTGCTCGGCGCGATGCGGGCGGGCGTCGCGGACTACAGCGTCGAGGACTTCTACTTCCTGAGCCGCGCCACGCTGGTGAAGGACGAGCGGCATCTGGACCGCTTCGACCGCGTGTTCGGCCAGGTGTTCCGCGGGCTGGAGGCGCCGGCGGAGGGCGAGGCGGACGGCGCGGCGCCGCGCGCCCTGCCGGAGGAGTGGCTGCGCCGGATGGCGGAGAAGCACCTGACGCCGGAGGAGCGGGCGCAGGTCGAGGCGCTGGGCGGCTTCGACAAGCTGATGGAGACGCTGCGCGAACGGCTTGCCGAGCAGAAGGGCCGGCACCAGGGCGGCAGCAAGTGGATCGGCACCGCGGGCACCTCGCCGTTCGGCGCCTATGGCTACAACCCGGAAGGGGTGCGGATCGGCCAGGAGGAGAGCCGGCACCGCCGGGCGGCGAAGGTGTGGGACAAGCGCGAGTTCCGCGACCTGGACGACGGCGTGGAGCTGGGCACCCGCAACATCAAGCTGGCGCTGCGCCGGCTGCGCCGCTTCGCACGGGAAGGGGCGGCGACCGAGCTGGACATGCCCGGCACCATCCGCGCCACGGCGCACAACGCCGGGTCATTGGACCTTAAGATGGTGCCGGAGCGGCATAACGCGGTGAAGGTGCTGCTGTTCCTCGACGTGGGCGGCTCCATGGACGACCACGTGCGCGCATCGGAAGAGCTGTTCTCCGCCGCGCGCAGCGAGTTCAAGCACCTGGCGTTCTACTACTTCCACAATTGCCCGTACGAGCGCGTCTGGCAGGACAACCGCCGCCGCCGCGACGCCACGATCCCGACCGAGCAGGTGATCCGCACCTACGGCCCCGACTACCGCGCCATCTTCGTCGGCGACGCGACCATGAGTCCCTACGAGATCGCCTCCCCCGGCGGCAGCGTCGAGCACTGGAACGACGAACCCGGCGCCGCCTGGATGGCCCGGCTGCTCGGGCAATGGCGGCGCAGCGCCTGGCTCAACCCGGCGCCGCGCGCCGAGTGGGGCTATGCCCAGTCAGTCGGCATGGTGCGGCAGTTGATGGAGGGCCGCATGTACCCGCTGACGCCGGGCGGCCTCGAGGAGATGATCCGCGCGCTGAGCCGGTGATCCCCGGCCGCACAGAAGCCTTTCCACGGCGTAGGGCGGATCAGCGCAGCGCCATCCGCCACGGGACGGCGCTGGCCCATGGCGGGAGGCGCTGACGCTTTCCCGCCATACAAGCTGAGGCGGCTCGTTACAGCCCAGGCCTTCGGGTCGCTTCCATCAATGCGTCCAGCCCTGGTAGCTGCCCACGTTCTCCCGCGTGACGAGCTGCGGCGTCATCAGGATCATCGGGTTCTCCGGCTTCTTGCCGTTCATGATGTCAAGCCCGGTCTTCACCGCGAGCTTGCCCATCGCGTAGGGGTCCTGGCTCGCCGACGCCTGCACCTGCGTCTGCCCTTTCAGCGCGCCCACGATGTCGGGCGCCCCGTCCACCGACGTGATGACGATGCCGGTGCGGTTGAGCTGCTTGGCCGCGAGGTCGCTGCCGATGGCCTGGGGGTCGTTGATGGTGAACACGCCCTGGATGCTGGGGAAGCGCGTGAGGAAGCCCTGCATCGCGTTCAGCCCGCCGTCGCGCGAACCCTTGCCGTCCTGGTCCGACGACAGCAGCTTGATCTCGGGGAAGCCGCCCAGCACCTTCTTGCAGCCGTTCACCCGGTCGATCACCGCCGAGACCTGCGGCCCGTTCTCGATCACTACGTTGCCCTTGCCGCCCATGGCGTCCGCCATGAACTTGCAGGAGATCTCCCCGGCCATGGTGTTGTCGGTCTGCACCGTGGCGTCGGCGCCCGCCGCCGCGACATCGACGCCCACCACGGTGATGCCGGCGGCCTGCGCCCGCTTGATCGCGGGCGCGATGGCCCGCGGGTCGGCGGCGTTGACCAGGATCAGGTCAACGCCTGCGGAGATGAAATTGTCGATCTGGGTGAACTGCTTGTTCAGGTCGTAGTCGGCGGAGGACACCGTGACCTTGGCCTGCGGGTTGATCTCGCGCGCAGCGTCGGTCACGCCCTTGCCGACGTTCACGAAATACGGGTTGCCGAGCGAGCCGACGGTGACGCCGACCGCCTTCAAGTCCTTGGCGGACGCCGCCCCGGACAGGAGCGTCAGGGCCGCACCGGCCAGCAGCAGGGTTCTCAACATCAAGCGTAACCTCCCAGGCCCTTGTTGATGGGCGCCGGCGGGTGGGCGATCCCCGCCGGCGCAGGTGCGAATCAGGTGCGGGCGTTGCCCTGCAGCCGGGCGCGGTCGAGCGCGACCGCGCCGATGATGACCAATCCCTTGACGATGAACTGCCAGATGTCCGAGACGCCCAGCAAGGTCAAGCCGTTCGACAGCACGGCGATGATCAGCGCGCCGATCAGCGTGCCCCAGATCGAGCCGATGCCGCCCACGAAGCTGGTGCCGCCCAGGATCACCGCGGCGATGGCGTCCAGCTCGTAGCTTTGCCCGAGCTGCAGCCCGTTGGCGGCGAACAGCCGCGCCGCCGACATCACGCCGCCCAGACCCGCGAGCAGGCCGGAGACGGCATAGACGAACAGCAGGATGCGCCACACCTTGATGCCCGACAGCCGCGCCGCCGCCGGGTTGCCGCCGACCGCGTAGATCCACACGCCCAGCACCGTGCGGCGCAGCACGAACCAGGACGCGACGATCACGACGAGGGCGATGATCGCCAGCACCGGGATGCCGAAGCCGGAGGTGATCGGGATGGTGGCGTTGCCGATGGCGGCAAAGGACAGGTCAGGGTTGAAGATGGTCGAGTCGCTGCCCATCAGCCGCGCGAGGCCCCGCACCGCGGTCAGCGAGCCGAGGGTCACGATGAACGGCGGCAGCCCGGCGAAGGCCACGAGGCTGCCGTTCAGCAGGCCGAAGAACAGTCCGGTCAGCAGCGCCGCCGGCACGCCGAGCAGGCCGAAGCCCGGCACCAGCGAGACGATCAGCGCCGACATGGCCGACGCCGCCAGCATGGAGCCGACCGAAAGGTCGATGCCGCCGGTGAGGATCACGAAGGTCATGCCGGCGCCGAGCACGCAGTTGATCGCCGCCTGCTGCGCCACGATGGACAGGTTCTGCCCGGTCAGGAACCGCCCTTCGCCCAAGTAGTGGAAGGCGATGGCCAGGATGATCAGCACCGGCAGCATCCCGACCGCCTGGACGACGCTGCGGATCTGCACTTGCCGCGACGACAGCCCGGCGCCCCCGGTCATCGGCGGGGGAGCGGCGGCGGGGCTGGCGGGCACCGCGGCGGTGGCGGCCTTCTCGTTCACTTCGGACATGAGCCGTTCCCCTTTCCTATGCAGCCGCCCCGGCGCCGCCCGCTTGAGCGGCCGCCCCGGCGCCGTAGGCCATGATGTTCTCCTGGGTGATGGGCGCGCCGCCGGGTCCGCCGCCCTCGCCTGCGATGTGGCCCTCCCGCATCACCAGCACCCGGTCGCAGGTGCCGATGATCTCCGGCAGCTCGCTGGAGATCACGATGACGCCGATGTTGCGGCGCGCCAGCTCGTCGATGATGCGGTAGATCTCCGACTTCGCGCCGATATCGACGCCGCGGGTCGGCTCGTCGAGGATCAGCACCTTCGGCCCGGTCTCCAGCCAGCGGGACAGCAGCACCTTCTGCTGGTTGCCGCCCGACAGGCTGCCGACCGTGACCGCGGGGCTGGCCGCGCGGACGCGCAGCGCCTTGAACGCCTCCGCCGCCCGCCGCCGCCCGGCCGGCAGGTCGAGCACGCCGCCGCGCTTCGCGTCCCGCCCGATCACGCCGAGGTTGATGTTGGTGCCGCAGGGCAGGTCGAGGAACAGACCCAGCCCCTTGCGGTCCTCGGTCAAGTAGGCGATGCCGGCGGCGAGCGCGTCCTCCGGGCCGTGCACCGTCAGCACGCTGCCGTTCAACGCCACCTTGCCCCCAGTCTTGGGGTCCGCGCCGTAGATCAGCCGGGCCAGCTCCGTCCGCCCGGAGCCGACCAGCCCGGCGATGCCCAGCACCTCGCCCTGGTGCAGTTGCAGGCTGCACGGCTTCACCCGCCGCCCGCCGTCGGTGATGCCCTGCACCTCCAGGATCACCGGGCCGCGGCTGCCGTGCGGGTCGTGGGTCTTGGTGTAGAAGCTCGACAGGTCGCGCCCGACCATCATCTTGACCAGCGCCTCGGCGCTCAGCTCGTCCCGCGTGAGCGTGCCGACGTAGCCGCCGTCCCGCAGCACGGACACGCGGTCGGCGAGTTCGTACACCTCCGCCATGCGGTGGCTGATGTAGATGAGCGCGATGCCGTCGGCGCGGAGCTGGCGCACCAGCCCGAACAGCCGGTCGGTCTCGCGCGACGACAGCGCCGTGGTCGGCTCGTCCAGCACCAGGATCTTCGACTGCGCGTGCAGCGCGCGGGCGATCTCGACCAACTGCTGCTCGGCGATGGACAGGCCGCCCACCGGCGTGTCGGGGCCGAACGGCGCGCCGAGCCGTTCCAGCACCGGGCGGCAGCCCTCCCGCATCGCCCGGCGGTCGATCCGCCCGCCGCGCGCCGGCTCTGTGCCGAGATAGATGTTCTCGGCGACAGTGAGGTTGGGCGCCAGCGCCAGCTCCTGGTAGATGATGGCGATGCCCTGGCGCTTGGCGGCGATGGGGTCGGTGATGGCGACGGGCTGGCCGTCGATCAGCAGCTCGCCGCCGGGGTCGGCCTGGTAGGCGCCGGACAGGATCTTCATCAGCGTGGACTTGCCCGCGCCGTTCTCCCCCATCAGCGCCAGCACCTCGCCGCCCCAGGCCTTGAGCTGGACGCCGTTCAGCGCCTTCACGCCGGGGAACGTCTTGGAAATGCCGCGCATCTCCAGCCGCGGAGTGCCGCCGTCCGTCATCCTGTCCTCCCGTTCGGTCTCGCTGCCGATTGCCCCCGTTTCTGATCTGGGCCTGAAAGGGAGTGAAGCGCCTCACGGGTTCCGCCGCAAGGCGCGATCCGGGGTTTCCCTCAATTTGTGCTTGAACGCAGGGCGTCCCGGACCGCGCGCAGCCATACGGCAACGGCCTGGGCGCCCGGGTCGGCGTGGCCCAGGGCGCGGTCGCCGAGGTAGGAGGACCGCCCCCGCCGCGGCGGCATGGCGGCGGTCCGCTCCGCCCCGGCCTCCGCCGCCGCCTTCGCGCGCGAGCGGGTCGCGGCCGAGCAGCGAGCACGCGCAAACGCCGCCGCCCGCAGCGAGCGGGAGGTGACGCTTGCCGGCATCTACCGCGAACTCAAGCAGGCCTGGGCGGCGCATGGCCCCGCTCACGCCTTGGATCTCGACCAGGCGGCCCGGGAGGAGATGGATCTTGAACTCTGCTGCGTGCGCGCGGACCC
>CAXTTB010000053.1:0-12872 GCA_964246905.1 uncultured Acetobacteraceae bacterium
CAATGTAAATTGGGCGCAACGCATCCGCGTGTCTGGTTGTATTGCACGCAGCAAACCAGGGTGCTAACGCGGGAGATGACATTGTTGGGGTGGACGGCCCCACGGCATCTTGTGCCAAGGTTTGGTTGTCAACATCCGAACCTGAAGGACCGTCCGCATGAACCTTAAGCGCATTGGCCTCGACACGTCCAAGGCCGTGTTCACCCTGCATGGCGTCGATCAGGACGAGAAAGTCATCTTGCGCCGCAACATGAGGCGGGCGGAGATGGAAGCGTTCTTCGCCAAGCTGCCGCCGACGCATGTGGCATTGGAGGCGTGCGGCGGCTCGCATCACTGGGGGCGCCGGCTGGCGGCGCTGGGCCACACGGTGCAGCTAATCCCGCCGCAATACGTGAAGCCGTTCGTCCGGCGCGGCAAGAACGACCGCAACGACGCCGAGGCGATCAGCGAGGCAGCGGCGCGGCCGGGCATGCCGAGCGTGCCGGTGAGGGCGGCCGAGCAGCAGGCTGATGCGATCGTGCTCTCACTGCGCGAGCTGCTGGTCCGGCAGCGGACGCAGCTGGTCAACGCCATACGCGGCCACGCCGCCGAGTTCGGCATCGTGGCAGCCAGGAGCATCAGCCACGTACCAGCACTGCTCGAAGCCGTGATGGCCGAGGCGGCGATGCCGGACGCAGCCAAGGAGATGTTGGCGTTTCTGGGTGCCCAAGTGGACCATCTCGACCAGCAAATCGAGGAGCTGGAACGCCGCATGAAGCAACAGCACAAGGCCAACCCGGTCAGCCAACTGCTGGCCGAGGTGCCCGGCATTGGTCCCATCACCGCGCTGAGCCTGGCGCTTACGATCGACGCTGGCCGGTTCACCTCCGGGCGGCACTTCGCGGCCTGGCTGGGCCTCGTACCCAAGGAGCACTCGACTGGCGGGCGCCAGCGTCTGGGCGGCATCAGCCGAGCCGGCAACGAGCGGCTGCGGCAGTTGCTGGTCGTCGGCGCGATGGCGGTGGTCCGCTACGCCAAGCCAGGGAGCAAAAGCGCTTCGGCTTGGCTGCTCGCATTGCTGGAGCGCAAACCGCGCAAGGTCGCGGCGGTGGCTCTGGCCAACAAGATGGCCCGCATCGCGTGGGCCATGATGGCGACCGGGGAAGCGTATCGGGGCAAGAAGGCCGCCATGCAGGCGGCCGAGGCGGCCGCGACCGCGTAACCGGCTCGCCGGTGCCAGGGTGCAAGAAGAGCTGCAGGAGATGATGATCGGTCGATCCGACGAACGAGTGAACCCGATGCACGCAATGGCCGGTCGAGGCCGTGACTTTGTTGTGGTCTCGTTCGCGGAACCCATCTGGGCCAGCGGTCATCGTGCCGCATCAAAGGCCGGACACATGACCGCCGTCGCACCGCTCGCCAAATCCAGCAGCAAACCCCTTGCACCCGAGGGGCCGTCCACACATGCGTGCAATGCGCTACCGTGCGGTTTTACGCGGATGGGCCTTCCGGCCCCACACAGACCTGCGCGACTGAGCGGTGCGGCGCCGGCGATTTTGGGTCAAGCTTCAAGGTGTTTGGCCGCGATTTGGTTGGGTGTGCTGTTTGAACCGGCTGATTGCACTCACCAGAGTACACATTCACCGTCCCCATGACTCCCCAGTAGCCACAGAATGAGGAACTTAGATTCTCTCTCATTATTTCCTGACAGTTTCTCATTTATTCTTGGATTGTCCACGGACCAAGATCTGAGCCGGTGCGCATCTACGGGCTGATCGACGGCAACTCGTTCTATTCTTCTTGTGAAACAGCGTTCGATCCAGCACTAATAGGCTTGCCCGTCGTGGTGCTGTCCAATAATGATGGTTGCGCGATTGCAAGAAGCGCAGCAGCCAAGACGCTCGGGGTCAAGATGGGCGACCCTTTTCACCTTATTCGTTACAAACGCGAGATGCAAGGGGTGCGCTTTTACTCTAGTAATTTCGCCTTGTATGGGGACGTCTCCCGGCGTGTATTCCAAGTTATCGTCGAGCGCGTGCCGCGTGCCGAGCCATATTCGATAGACGAGACATTCCTTGACCTGGCAGGCCTTCCAGGCAATCTATACGAACGTTGCAAGCAGTTGCGTGCCGATGTCCTGCGTATTGCGAAGATACCAACGTGCATTGGCTGGGGACCCACAAAGGTCATCGCCTTCTACGGAGTGGTGCTGTCAACTCATTCTAATCAGTGTCCACGAGCCTTCGCGCATGAGTCTCTGACCTATGGTGTCATCTCGGTTGACTCCAGCGTCGCGTTCCTTATGCGCAGTATGGTTTGCCGGCTGGTCTTGAGCTCACGGGCCAAGGCGGACACGCCTGCTCCTTCCTCCAGCCGCCGCGCCACGCTGCTGCGCTGCTGCGCTGATCCGCCGTCAGGCTCGCGGGCCTGCCCAACCGCTTGCCTTCCGCCTTGGCCCGGCTCAAGCCCGCCTGGGTGCGCTCGATCAGCAAGTCGCGCTCGAACTCCGCCACCGCGTTGATCACGTTCATCGTCAGCTTGCCGGTCGAGCTGGTGAGATCGACGCCGCCCAGCGCCAGGCAGTGGACCCGCACGCCGAGGTCGGCGAGCTTGGCCACCGTCGAGCCCACGTCCATGGCGTTGCGGCCGAGACGGTCGAGCTTGGTGGCCACCAGCACGTCGCCGGCCTCCAACCTGTCGAGCAGGCAGGCGAAGCTGCGGCGCTGGGCGGTGGCGACGCTGCCCGAGACGGTCTCGGTCACGGCGCGACGTGGTTCGATGCTGAAGCCGGCAGCCTGGATCTCTTGAAGCTGGTTGTCGGTGGTCTGGCCGGAGGTGGAAACGCGAACGTAGGCGAAGGTGCGCGGCATGGGCCAGTTTCGTCCGAAAAGGGTGCCCAGAACTTAGCTGATGTCCGGAAGCACAGATAGCCTGTTTTCGGACAGGGCGCCGGGACCTGTCCGCAATCGAACGATTCCGGACAGGGACGCGGCTTTGATGACCGGTCAAAAACGGCAATGCCGCAGAAACACGTCAGTGGCGGTCGACCTGCTCCAGCTTGAGGAGAGGCGGGGCAGGTCAGCGGCTGCGAAAGACGCCCGCATTCGAGGCGTGGCGGGCCGTGCAGCAGGACGAGCAGGTCGCGGGCGCACGGCAGACATTTGGGGCGGCTGTGAAACGCCGGTTCGGGGGAGGGCGTACATACGATACTGTGGGCCGGCAACTGCCCGGGGGCGGTCAACGGCCTCGGTCACGCCGGAGAAGCCCCCTGCGCTGGACCGGGTGGCCGGGCTGCGGCCACCTTGAAGATGGGAGGCCGATAGCAGTGGCTTCGAAAGCTCGCTTCAGGTGGCTACAATGCAGCCCATCGCCATTCCGACCCGGCTACGCCCCAGGCTGCGGGTCATGAGTATCGCGGGAGCGCCCATCCGCCCGAGCAGCGTCCTTCGCGTGGTCATGCGCGCGCTGAGCGTCCTCAAGCTCGCCGCCATGAATGAGCGCCCAACCGCATAGCTGCTCGAACGGTTGGCGCAACGAACTTCCAAGCGGGGTGATCGCGTACTCGACCCCCACCGGCTGGGTCGGCAGCACGGTGCGCGTGACCAGGCCATTCCGCTCCAGCCGCTTGAGCGCGTCTGCCAGGGCCTTGTGGGTGATGGGGTCGAGCCGACGCTTGATCTGGTTGAAGCGCGACGGCTTGGGGCAGAGCACCGTCAGGATCAGCACCGTCCACTTGTCGGCGATCTTGTCCAGCACCGGGCGGGCGCGCGCCAAATCGGCCAGAGCCTGGGCGGCCGCATGTTCGCTGCCGGTATCGTCAATGATATCTACGCTATTCATGTTGTGTCCTTGATAGCAGATTTACATTATATATTTATGAGCCTCCCATAGTGGAGACCCAAATGACCAAGATGACGGATAAAGTGGCGCTGGTGATCGGCGGCGCGAGCGGCATCGGCGAAGCCATCGCAAGGCGCTTGGCGGCCGAAGGCGCTTCGGTGTTCCTGACCGGACGCCGCAAGGCCGAGCTTGACGGCGCAGCCGCCAGGATCGGGCACGGCGCCAAGGCCATCGTGGCCGACGCAAGCGACCCGGACGACATTGCGCGCGCCGTCGGGATGGTCGTGGCCGACCATGGGCGGATCGACGCGCTGGTGCTCAACGCGGCCGTGTCGGAGCCCGCGGACATCATGTCGAGCACGCCGGAGTTCTTCGATCGCCATTTCGCCCTGAACGTGCGCGGCCCGCTGCTCGCCATGCGTGCGGCCGTCCCGCACATGCCTTCAGGGAGTGCGGCGGTCGTCGTGGGATCGACCGCGAGCGAGTTGGCGGTGCCGCACTACGGCACCTACGCGGCGACCAAGGCCGCCCTGCGCTCGTATGTGCGGACCTGGACCGCCGAACTGGCGCCGCGCGGCATCCGGGTGAACGTCCTCAGCCCCGGCCCGACCGACACCCCTAAGATGGCGGATGTCACCGACGAGATCCGTGCGGTGATCCTGAACCGGGTCCCGGTGGGCCGCCTCGCCCGCCCGGAGGAGATCGCAGGCGCCGCCCTGTTCCTGGCGAGCGACGACTCCAGCTACATGGCCGGTTCCGATCTGCACATTGACGGCGGCATGGCGCAGGTCTGAGGAGAAGCAACGATGCATAAGCACACATCCCTCCCTCGCCATCCTGGCCGGCGGGGGACATCCGCCCGCCGCGTGGCCGCCGCCGCGTTCGCCCTGACGCTGGGGCTGACCGGACCGCCCGGCGACAGGGCCGCCACCGCCGCCAACAGGCTGTCCGCGACGCTGGTCTCGTCGGCGCCCCATGCGGAACCCGACTTCTTCCGCGCCAATGCGCGGCTGCTGGTCCACACGATGCCGGGCATTGACGGCACGCCGGTGCAGGCCACGACACTGCTGTTCGTGCCGCGCGGGACGCCTCCTGCCGGCGGCTGGCCGGTCGTCGCCTGGGCGCATGGCACTACCACCCCGGGTCAGAAGACATGCGCGCCGAGCCTGTCGCCCGACCTCGACGGCGGCCTGACGCGCGACGGGTTCAAGAGCGACTACGCCTTCCAGATCGGCGAGCTGGTGAACGCCGGCTATGCGGTGGTGGCGCCTGACCTGGAGGGGTTGGGGCCGGTCGCTACCGCGCCGCATCCCTATTTCGGCGAGGCGAGCTTCGCGCGGTCGCTGATTGCGGCCGTGCGCGCCGCGCGGGAGGCGGAGCCGGCGCTGTCGAGCCGCTATGCGGTCGTCGGCCATTCGGAAGGCGGCCATGGCGCGCTTGACGTGGACAAGCACGCGGCCGAGGCGCCCGAGCTGTCATTGGTCGGCATCGTCGCAATGGCGCCCTACACCTCGATCGTGGCCACCGCCGCCCTTTCCGCGGAGCGCGCGCAAACCGCAAGCGATCCGGCGCAGGCGCAGAGCTTCCGCGTCACCGAGCAGTTCCAGGTCATGCTGATGAGTGCAGGCCTCTTGGCGCAATCACCCGGTTTCGATCCGGGCACGGTGATGGGCGACGACCTGAAGCGCGTCCTGCCACAATTCCGGGCGTCGTGCTCGGTCCCGTCCATCGCGGTGATCCAAGGCGCGATGAAGGCCGGCGGCGCCTCGTTTACGGGAATGAAGCCTGGCTGGGCGCAGACCCCGCAGATGCGCGCCTTCCTGCTTGCCAACGACCCCGCCGTCACGCCGGGGTTCACGCTGCGCCACCCGACGCTGATCATACAGGGAAGCGCGGACCCGCTGGTGCCCGAGCCGCTGAACACCCGGTTCGCCCGGCAGTTGCGCGAGCGCGGGGCGCCGGTGACTTACAAGGTCTATCCCGGCGCGGACCATTTCACGGTCATCCGCCGCGCCGACGCCGACGTGCTCGCCTTCCTGGCAGCGCGCTTCCGCTCGTAGCCGCTGAAACAGCGTCGGCGCTGGCGTCCCGTGCCGACGCCTGCGCCCGCATTGGAGTTGACCATGCCCTCAGAAACCAACCTCCAGGCTCTCCTGGTCCGACGTCCCCACGGCGCGCCGAAGCCAGATGATTTCGACGTCCTTGATGGCCTCATGCCCACCCCGGGCGACGGGCAGATCCTCGTTCGGAACAGCTTCCTGTCGCTGGACCCGTACATGCGTGGCCGGATGAAGGACGACCGGACTTCCTACACGACCCCCTATGCTCTCGGCGAACCGCTGGGCGGGGCGACCGTCGGCATGGTGGTCGAGTCCCGGCGCGGTTCATACCGCCCCGGCGACCTCGTCGTGGGACCCGGCGGCTGGCAGCACTACGCGGCGTATGACGCCGGCGAGGCCCGCAAGCTCCCGGCCGGCATGGAGCATCCCTCCCAGGCGCTCGGCGTGCTCGGGATGACCGGCCTGACCGCGTGGCATGGCCTGCTGGCGATCGGCGAGCCGAAAGCCGGGGAGACGCTGGTTGTCGGTGCGGCGAGCGGCGCCGTCGGCTCCATCGTCGGGCAGATCGCCAAGCTGAAGGGATGCCGGGTCGTCGGCGTCGCCGGCGGCCCCGACAAGTGCCGTCACGTCGTCGAGACGCTGGGGTTCGACGCGTGCATCGACCATCGCGACCCGGCCTTCGCGTCCGGCCTCCAGGCCGCCGTGCCCGACGGGATCGACATCTACTTCGAGAACGTCGGCGGCGCCGTGTTCGACGCGGTGTGGCCGCTGCTCAACGTCCACGCGCGCGTGCCGGTCTGCGGCCTGGTGGCCGGCTACAACGGCGCCGACACGGGATCGGGCCACGACCGCCTGCCCGAGTTCGCCTTCACGCTCATCACGAAGCGGATCACGATGTAGGGCTTCATGAGCGGCGATCACGTCGCCCGGCTCGATGCGTTCACCGCCGAGATGGGCGCCTGGCTCGCTGCCGGCCAGATCACGGCGCGCGAGGACGTCACCGAGGGGCTCGACCGGGCGCCCGCGGCGTTCATCGGCATGCTAAAGGGGGCGAACCTCGGCAAGACCATCGTCAGGCTGTGACTTCGGGGGGCGAGCGACGACCCGCCGTGTTGCCCCACCCCCACAGCTTCGGATTGGAGATCGAACTATGAACCGCAGGGAAGTGATCGCCGGCGGCGCGGCGGCGGTGGCGCTCGCCGCGTATCCGGCAGCCGCGTTGCAGGCCGCGGGGCAGCCGCCCGGCTTCAGGAGCGGCACGGTCCAAACCCCGCGCCATCGCACTGCCTACATCGAGAGCGGGCCTGGCGCCGGGCCGCTGATGATCTTCCTGCACGGCTTTCCCGAACTCGGGATCGTCTGGAAGGCGCAGATGGCCTATTTCGCGCAAGCCGGCTGGCGATGCGTGGCGCCGGACATGCGCGGCTATGGCGGGTCATCGGCCCCGACCGAGACCGGCGCATACACCGTCCAAGCGATCTCGGCCGACATGGCGGAATTGCATGACGCGCTCGGCGGCGGACCGGCCGTATGGATCGGACACGATTGGGGAGCCCCGATCGCCTGGACGATGGCGTCCCACCATCCCGAGCGGTGCCGCGGCATCATCGGCTTGTCGGTGACCTACCTGTCCCGCGGCCATGCATTGCCGAACCTGGTTTCTCTGGTCGACCGGCGAATTTACCCGGCTGATCGCTACCCGGTCGGCCAGTGGGACTACTGGCTCTATTACCGCGAGTCCCTGGAACTCGCGCGGCATGACTTCGAGACCGATCCGGCCGCCACCATCGCCGCCCTCTACCGATCCGGCATTCCTGACGTTGTTGGGAAACCTTCGCCGAGTGCAAGCCTGCGCCAGAACGGAGGCTGGTTTCCGCCGAACCATCGGGCGCCGGTGATGGACCGCGACCCACGCCTGCTGTCGCAAGACGATTTCGACGAGTTCGTCACCACCTTCCGGAGAACCGGCTTCCGCCCCGGCCTCGCCTGGTACCTGAACGATGCCGCCAACATCGAGTTCGCGGGAGCAGCACGGAACTTCGGTCGCTTGGACCTGCCCATCCTCTTCATCCATGGCGAGAATGACGCCGTGGATGAGACGCTGCGAAGCAGGCTGGCCGAGCCGATGCGCCAGGACTGCGCCAGCCTGACAGAGGCGAAAGTGGCGAGCGGGCACTTCCTGATGCTCGAAAAGAAAGAGGAGGTCTGTCGGATCATGGCCGATTGGTTAGCCAATATCTTGGAAGAAAGCGGCAAGGTTCGTGAGTTCCCAATCGCGGAGCCGGGCGACGACCCTGCGATGACGAGGGAAATCGATCATGATTGACCTGTTTTCCCCCTTCGACCTGGCCGGGCTGGCGCTGCCCAACAGGATCGTCATGGCGCCCATGACGCGGGCGCGCGGTCCGGAGGACATCGCCGACGAGCGCATCGCGCTGTACTACACGCAGCGCGCGACCGCGGGGCTGATCGTCACCGAAGGGACGCCGGTGTCCCGGGAAGGACAAGGCTATCTGTTCAACCCCGGCATCTTCTCGCCCCGGCAAGTGGAGGGCTGGCGGCTGACCACGCAGTCCGTGCGGAGCGCCGGCGGCCGGATGTTCGCGCAACTCTGGCATGTCGGCCGCGTCTCGCATGTTTCAATCCAGCAGGACGGCGCCAGTCCGGTCGGCCCGTCCACCCGCCGCGCGGACGCGATGACGTTCGGCCGCGGTGCGGACGGCAAGCCCACCTTCGTCCCTGCGTCCATGCCGCGCATGCTTGCGACGGACGAGGTGGCCCGCGTCGTCCGGGATTTCGCGCAGGCCGCCCGCAACGCGGTCGAGGCCGGCTTCGACGGCGTCGAGATCCATGGTGCCAGCGGTTACATCCTCGAACAGTTCCTGAACCCGGCCGTCAACGACCGGACCGACTGCTATGGCGGCACGCGGGAAAAGCGCATGCGGTTCGCGCTGGACGTCGTGGATGCGGTCAGCGATGCGGTCGGCCGGCGCCGGGTCGGCATACGCTTGTCGCCATGGGGCACAATCAACGGCAACGGCCCGTTCGAGGACAAGCAGGAGACGAATCTCGCGCTCGGTTGGGAGCTCGGTGCGCGCCGCATCGCCTACGCGCACATCACCAACCAGACCGTACCGGGCGCATGGCCCAAATCGGCGAACGATGCCGTCCTGCACCTGCTGCGCACGTGGCGCCCGGTCATGCCCGAAACGGCGCTGATCTTGGCTGGCGGGATGGACCGCGGGAGTGCCAACGCCCTTCTCGGCGACGGAGTGATCGATCTTGCCGCGTTCGGCAGGCCGTTCATCGCAAACCCCGACCTGCCGGCCCGGTTGCGCCATGGCTGGCCGCTTGCAGTGGCCGACAGCGACACCTACTACGCCGGCGGCGCGCACGGCTACATCGACTATCCGCCTCACGCGGCTGAACCTGTCGGCCAGCTACAAGGTTGACCATAAACCTTTTGGCAACCTGCGATTCATCGCTCCGAAGAGCTGACATACGGCACGATCCGGATTGCCCCGGATCACACGGCGGCGGCAGGGGACGGCGGCGTTGGACGGCTCCTATGCCCTCGCGCGCTGACCGCACGCCGCGGGTGAACAGCGTCAGCGCTTGTTAGCAAGGCTCAGCACGGCTTCAGCAGCGGTCCGGCCCATCGCCTGATACCCGGCGCGGTTTGGATGGAGATAGTCGCCCGCACTTCCTTCGCTGTTGGGCACGAACATCGAATACAACGAACCCGTCGATGGATCGGTTGTCGCCGCCGCAAAATCGGCGACCGCGTCGTAGTGGCCTTGCCGAAGTATGAAAGCATTCAGCTGCTGCCGCGACATCTCGGTTTGCACACTGGCGTCGCTTGCCGCGAACGCCGACCCTGCTGAGACTACAAGCGGGCTATTCGCCGGGACAACTCCGCCAGGCGGATAGCTCGACGTAAGGGTCGCGCCGATGACGGCGATCCCATGTGCATGCAGTCGTCCGATCACGTTCTCGTAGCCGGCGATGACGGTGTCTACACTCGATTGCAGGCCGCCGAGATCGTTGATCCCTTCGAGCCAGACAACTCCGCCGACACCCGGCAAGCTCAGCACATCCCGGTCCAGGCGAGAAACCGCCGAGGGCCCGAGAAGCGTTCCGGCGACCGCGTTGCCCGCGATCCCTTCATTGACGACGCTAATCTTGTCGCCAAGCACGCCGTGTAGCTGGCGAGACATCACGTCGGACCAACGATCATTGCCGTTCAAGGTTGAGAACGTGCCGTCGGTTATGGAGTCGCCGAACGCAACGATAACAGATGTATTTGATGGCGCCCGCACGTCGAGTTCTCGAAGAAAAAACATCGAAGTGGTGGTATAGGGATATGCTGTGTCGTCCGCTGCTTCCGTGACATCACCGGAACTGGGTGGACTGATGTAACTTGTTGAGTAACTGCTATCGTGATAGCTCATCGGCCCGCTTGCTCCCTGCACGGCGAGGCTTACCGCAAGGTTTCGCCCCGCCATCGCCTCTTTTCCGAGACTATCGACGAAGCGAAGCGACACCGGATCGCTGAAAACCTCTTGGCCTGCCGGGACCCGCACGAAGGCCGCACCGCCATCGAACGTGGCCCGGGTGCTTGTGCCTTTCACTAAATTGGCTTGATAATCCTGCAACGCGATGGACGCGGCGCCGAATGTCACTGCCTGCGTGCCAAAAACATTGGACAGCTTTATTCGAACTGTGTCGCCCCAGAGATCAGGTTTAATGATAAATCGAAAACTCTGGTCTGTCGCTCCGTTGATGGTCGCGGATGGCAGTGCGAAAGACAGGTCAGGCTGGGGAAAATACGCCGAAACCGCCGCCTCTTGCGCAGTTGTTGGAAGGGCATATGCAGCTTGCATGGACGTCGCCCAAGAAGCCACCCAGGACGCGCTCTGTGCCGTTGCCGGCGCAGTATGTGCGATACCCAACAAAGCGCTGGCCGCACAAGCGGCAGTGGCTGATCGGTTCACGTTTCCTCCAAAGGTCTTTTTTCTGAGCTTGTTACTGTTCACAGTAATGTAGCCACAGTTTGTGGAATTAGCTCTGATCAAACGATTTATCAAAGACATATTATGAGTAGCGTAGATAACATTGACAATGTTGGCGGCGACGGCGCGGGCGGCCGAGTTTTAGATGACTTGGCGCGCGGCCTGCCGTTTCCCAAGCAGTCGCACATTCTGGAAGCCGAGATCACCTCTGCAACGCGGGTGGCTGGGCACATCTTCGACCAAAGCCGGGCAACGGTTGATCGGCCGAAGGACGTGCGGGACTGGATCAAGGCGATGACTTAGAGGCGGTTTTCACAATTCCCGAGCGAGCCCGCCTGCAACCAGGAGTATGCATGCGGTCTGGAGCAGGCTTTGCACGATGAAGCCGAGCCGGTCGCAGCGCAACGCGAGGCGCTTGTTCTCCAGCAGCCAGGCGTTGCTGCGCTCCACCGGCCATCGGCGCTTGCCCAACCCTGAACCGCTCGGTTGCCGCCGTTTGTGGATATGCGGCTCGGCCCCGAATGCACGGCACACTCGCGGTGGCGCTCGGCGTCGTATTCCTTGTCGGCGAACACGGCTGCAATACGGACCATGACGGCGAAGGCGGACAGGAACAGGCGCTCAAAGACCAGGGTGTCATTGACGTTGGCGGCTGTGGCGACGCACGCGACGGGAACGCCGTCGCCCGTGACCGCGACGTGGTACTTGGTGCCTTTCTTGCCGCGGTCCGTCGGGGTTGGTCCGGTAAGCTCCCCACCACGCTTGGCACGCACCGAGCAGCTGTCCAGGATCAAGGTTGGGTCGCCGCGCAACATAGCCACGAGCAGGGCGTGCACCCGCGCCAGCACGCCACCCTGCGCCCAGGCTTCCAAACGCCGACGCAGGGTCGAGCCGCTGGCTTCGCCCGCGCTTGCTGTCAGGCTGCGCCATGGTGTGCCCTCGCGCAGGAACCGCCGCAACGTGGCGAGCACGCGCACGGTCTCTGCGGGCGGGTGCCCCGGCCCGGGCGGGTATCGCTCCTCGCAGCACTCAACCACCGTCGCGATCAGGTCCAAAATCCTGAAGTCCATGCCGCCATCTCTCTTCCAAACATCCAGAGATGGGCAGCGACACCCAAACCAGCAATCAGGTCAGCTCAACCCAGGGTAGTTGTGGAAACCGCCTCTTACAAGCCCGAATGCGACCAGGTAGCCTGAGCATGTTCGGCATGGGCGGCTGGCACACCATGAAGGAGGCACCAATCGGCATTGACGCGAAAGGCGAGCGTCGAGAGTGTCGCACTGCACTTGATTGCGAGACGGAAGCGGTCTTCGCCGTTCGGTGCGCTTAACTACGGAACTTAATGGGCTCGGTCCCGGTCATGCTGCAATCAGGTGGCGGAGTTCATGCCCGCCCGGCGTGTCCGTAAGCACGTAGCGGAAGTGTGCGCGGTGCATCCCGGACGTGGTGGCCCACATTGCCTGGGTCGCAGGTGCCGGGTCCTCGCTCGCAAGCGCGAACCCGGCCAGCAGGGCGGTGCGGACCGGCAGCGGCACGTTGATCAGCGTCGTGCGGGGGATCGCGATCCCGTGCCGCGCAAGGGCGGCATCGAAGCCGGGGACCACGGCATCGAGCGTCCAGCCGTCGCGCTGCCGTTCCCCTTTGGCGGGGACCTGCTCGGGGCCGGTCCAGATCATGAAGAGGCGCAGCAGCCGCATGACCGGGATCGGCAGCGCCAGAGCCGTCGTTTGACCGTGGAGGGCGGCGTTGAGGAGGCGCTCGCCCGCCAGCGCCTCGGCCCAGAGGTCCGGGAACAGGTCCGAAAACAAGTCCGGCATCATACCGGCACCGACCGCCGGCCGTGCCGGCGACACGCGCCTGCAGCACCGCGGGCAGGTGATCCGCCAGGTATGGAACCAGGCGCGTGGGATAGCTCCGGGAAAACCTGCCTCGGCCAGCGACCGGGCGCAGCGCTCGCATCGGTGATCGACATCGCGCGCCA
>CAXTTB010000054.1:0-2079 GCA_964246905.1 uncultured Acetobacteraceae bacterium
CCCCCCCCCCGCCCCCCCCCCCCCCGACCCGCAGCCTACCGGGGTGGGTTCTTAGCCGCCTGAATTGCTGCATTAGCGAAGCATTAAGCCTTCTGCCGCATCTTGCCGCGACATCGGCGGGTTTGGGGCGAGGGTTGGGTATGAGCGGCACGAAGAAAAATGCGAAGCCGACGATCATCATCCGGAAGGAGGAGGTGGTCGAGGGCGGGCATCACGGCGGCGCATGGAAGGTGGCCTATGCCGACTTCGTGACGGCGATGATGGCGTTCTTCCTCCTGATGTGGCTGCTGAACGCCACCACGGAGGCGCAGCGGATCGGCCTGGCCGACTATTTCAGCCCCAGCAGCGTGACGTCGCACAACAGCTCCGGCTTCGGCGCGCCGTTCGGCGGGCTGACGCCGAACGTCGAGGGGTCGCTCGCCTCGGACCGCGGCGCGGTCCAGCTCACGCCCGGCCCGACCCATCCGATCATGACCCCGGACGACAGCGAGGACGACGACCAGGCGCCGTCCAAGCCGCGGACCAGCGGCCCGACGCTGCTCACCGTGGCGCAGGACGGCGCTACGGCCGGGCAGGCGCCCAACGAGCCGTCCGACGCGGCGCGCGCTCCGGCCGCCCGGGTGCCGCCCGTCAAGGACCCGGTGGCCGAGGCCGAGCGCGAGCAGCGGGAGCACGCGGCGTTCGAACGCGCGGCGGAGCAGATCCGCGAGGCCGTCCGCTCGGACCCGGCGCTCGCGGCTCTCGCGAAGCAGCTCGCCATCGACCTCACGCCCGAGGGCCTGCGCATCCAGATCCTCGACGAGGACAAGCAGCCGATGTTCGGCTTCGGCACCTCCGCGCTGAACGACCGCGCCCGGGCTTTGCTGTCCAAGGTGGCCCCGGTGCTGCTGCGCCTGTCCCAGTCCATCGCCATCGACGGCCACACCGACGCGGCGCCGTACCGCGGTAGCGACCGCAGCAACTGGGACCTTTCGGCGGACCGGGCCAACGCCACGCGCCGGCTCCTGACCGACGCCGGCCTGCCGGAGGCGCGCATCCGCAGCGTGGCGGGCCATGCCGACCGCGACCCGCTGCTGCCGTCCGAGCCGTTGGCGGCAGCCAACCGCCGCATCGCCGTGCTGGTCCTGCGGGACCGATCCGTGGCCGGGGGGCGCTGAGCCATGCTGACCATCGGCGGATTGGGCTTCCTGCTGGCCTGCGTGTTCGGCAGCTATGTCATGTCGGGCGGCAGCCTGGAGCCGTTGATCGAGGCAATGCCGTTCGAGCTGCTGACCATCGGCGGCGCGGCGCTCGGCACCTTCGTCATGTCGAACTCCATGCACGACGTGAAGCACACCCTGGGCGGCTTCAAAAAGATCATGGGCGGCGCGAAGTTCACCAAGCCGCACTACGTCGAGCTGCTGAGCCTGCTGTTCCTGTTCTCCCGCCTGGCCAACACCAAAGGCCCCATGGCGCTGGAGCCGCACATCGAGAACCCGGCGGAAAGCAGCGCCTTCCAGAAGTTCCCGCGCATCCTGGCCAACCATCACGCCCGGGACATGATCTGCGACTACCTCCGCATGATCGGCATGAACGCCGACGACCCGCACCAGATCGAGGACGTGATGGGCCGCGAGCTGAAGAAGACCCTGCATGAGGAGCTGCATGGCGCCCACGCGCTGCAGAGCATGGCGGACAGCCTTCCGGCCCTCGGCATCGTCGCGGCGGTGCTGGGCGTGATCAAGACGATGTCGCACATCGCCGAGCCGCCGGCGGTGCTGGGCGCCATGATCGGCGGCGCTCTGGTGGGGACCTTCCTGGGCGTGCTGCTGGCCTACGGCATGGCGGGACCCTTCGCGTCTCGGCTGAAAGGCGTGGTCGAGGAGGAGAGCAAGTACTTCGAGGTGATCCGCGCCGTCCTGGTCGCCCACCTGCACGGCAACGCGCCGCAGATCAGCGTGGAGACCGGGCGCAAGATGGCGCCGAACCAGCACATGCCGAGCTTCGCCGAGCTGGAAACCGCGGTGCAGGCCGTGCAGCTCTGACCACCCGGCGCGGCCCGGCGGAGATCAAGGCGCGGCGGCGAGGCCGGCCCTGATC
>CAXTTB010000054.1:2089-6678 GCA_964246905.1 uncultured Acetobacteraceae bacterium
GCCGGCGCGCCCGGCGGCCCGCGCCGGCGCGCGCCCCCCCCCCCCCCCCCCCCCCCCCCCCCCCCCCCCCGGGCCGTGCCGTCCGGGGCGAAGTTGGCCGGGTCGAGCCAGCCCAGCAGCGCGTCGCGGCAGGGCGGCCACTCGTCGCCCACGATGCTGAAGAACGCCGTATCCCGCAGCCGTCCCTTCATGACGTAGTGCGCCCGCAACGTACCCTCGTAGGTGAAGCCCAGCCGCTCCGCCGCCCGGCGGGACGGCGCGTTCAGCGCGTTGCACTTCCAGACCAGCCGGCGGTAGCCGAGGTCGTCGGCCGCGAGCCGCAGCAGCAGGAACATCGCCTCCGTCGCCGCCCGGGTGCGCTGCATGCGGGGCGCGAACCAGATGTGGCCCAACTCGATGGCCGCGTGCGCCGGCTGGATGTCCATGAGCGTGAGCCAACCCGACACCGCGCCGGTCGCCACCGGGCGCACCGCCCAGGCCATCGGGTCGTGCGTGCTGGCGAACCCGGCGACGAAGGCCGCCATCGCCTCGCTGGTCGGGAACGGGCCGTAGCCCATGTAGTCCCAGCTTTCATTCGCGGCCGGGTCCTGCTGCGCCGCCTGCCACAGCTCCTCGGCATGGCGCCGGTGCAGCGGTTCGAGCACCACGGATTGCCCGCGCAGGGCGACGCGCGCCGGCAAAGGGCGGGGCGTGGGATCGACGGAAGGTCCGAGCGGGCGAGGGGTCATGGCCCGCATCCTGCCACCGCCGGCGGCCCGGCGCGCGGGGAAATGTGCCGCGGACTGCGATCCCGGGCCTGAAAACGTCATGTCCTGACAAGACGCGCGGCCCCGCTTGCGGCATCATCAGCGTGGGGAGCCATCCCCCCAAAGCACGAATATCAGCAAGAGGCAGGGGCGCCCGTCATGAACGACACCGAACCGACCAGCGCCTACCCCGCGGCCTACGCAAGCTGGCAGGCCGATCCCGAGGCGTGGTGGGCGGAGGCGGCCGACGGCATCGCCTGGACCCGGCGCTGGGACCGGGTGTTCGACCCGGGCCTCGGCGCCGCCGGCCAGTGGTTCGCGGGCGCCACGCTCAACGTCTCGGAGAACTGCCTCGACCGTCATGTGGAGGCCGGGCGCGGCGGGCAGGCCGCGCTGATCTGGGACAGCCCGATGGCTGGCGAGGTGCAGACGTTCACCTATGCCGAGCTGCACGGCCGGGTCGCCCGCGTGGCCGGGGCACTCGCGGCGCTGGGCGTGGGCGCCAGCGACCGCGTGGTGATCTACATGCCGATGGTGCCGGAGGCGGTGATCGCCATGCTGGCCTGCGCCCGGCTCGGCGCCGTGCACTCCGTCGTGTTCGGGGGCTTCGCCGCCGCAGAGCTGGCCAAGCGCATCGAGGATGCCGAGCCGCGGGCGGTCGTCTCCGCCTCCTGCGGCTTGGAGCCGGGGCGCCTCGTCGCCTACAAGCCGCTGCTGGACGCCGCCATCGCGTTCAGCGCGCACAAGCCCCAAGCCTGCCTGATCCTGCAACGCCCGATGCTGGCCGCCGCCATGGTGCCGGGCCGCGATCACGACTTCGCGAAGGCGGAAGCCGCAGCGGTGCCGCGTCCGCCCGTCCCGGTCCGCGCCACCGACCCGCTCTATATCCTTTACACCTCCGGCACGACGGGCAAGCCGAAAGGCGTGGTGCGGGACACCGGGGGCTACGCCGTGGCGCTCCAGGCGTCCATGCACATGATCTACGGTGCCCGGGCCGGCGACGTGTATTGGTGCGCCAGCGACGTGGGCTGGGTGGTCGGGCACAGCTACATCGTCTATGCGCCGCTGCTCGCCGGCTGCACGACGATCTTGTACGAGGGCAAGCCGGTCGGTACGCCCGACCCCGGCGCGTTCTGGCGCGTCTGCGCCCAGCACGGCGTCCGTGTGCTGTTCACCGCCCCCACGGCGCTGCGCGCGGTCAAGCAGCAGGACCCGGAGGGTCTGCACATGGCGCGGCATGACCTGAGCCGTCTCGGCGCCCTGTTCCTGGCCGGCGAGCGGTGCGACCCGCCGACCGCCAACTGGATCGCGGGCAAGCTAGGCCGGCCCGTCGTGGACCACTGGTGGCAGACGGAAACCGGCTGGCCGATCACCGCCGGGTTCCGCGGCTATGGCTTGTTCCCCTTCAAGCCCGGCGCTGGCGGCCGTCCGTGCCCCGGCTACGACGTGCGCGCGCTGGACGACGGCGGCGGCCTGCTGCCGCCGGGCACGGTCGGCAACCTCGCCATCCGTTTGCCGCTGCCGCCGGGCTGCGCGCCGACGCTATGGCGCAATGCTGAGGGGTTCCGTACGGCCTACTTGCTGGACTACCCCGGCTGGTACCGCACCGGCGACGCCGGGCAGGTGGACGCGGACGGCGACGTCTGGGTGATGGGCCGCACGGACGACGTGATCAACGTCGCCGGCCACCGTCTGAGCACCGGCGCGATGGAGGAAGTGCTGGCCAGCCACCCGGACGTGGCGGAATGCGCCGTGGTGGGCGCGGCGGATGCGCTGAAGGGTCAGGTGCCGCTCGGCCTCGTGGTGCTGAAGGCCGGCGCAGCGCGGGACCCCGCGGCGGTTGCCCGGGAGCTGGTGGCGCTGGTGCGCGAGCGGATCGGGCCCGTCGCGGCGTTCAAGGACGCCCGAGTCGTGCAGCGCCTGCCCAAGACCCGGTCCGGCAAGATCCTGCGGGGCAGCATCCGCAAGCTGGCCGACGGGGAGGACGCCCCGGCCCCGCCCACCATCGACGACCCGGCGATCCTCGACGAGATCCGCGCCGTGCTGGTCAGACGAACTTGAGCAACAGGACGCCGCCCACGATGCCCGCCGCGGTCAGGCTCGTCACCAGGGTCAGCCGGCGTTCGATGAACTCGCGCACCGGCTCGCCGAACTGCCGGAGCAGCGCGGCCACCAGGAAGAACCGCGCGCCGCGGGTCAGCACGCTGGCCGCCATGAACACGCCGAAGTTGAAGTGCGTGAGGCCGGAGGTGATGGTGACGATCTTGTAGGGGATCGGCGTCAGGCCCTTGATCAGGATGACCCAAAGCCCGTACTGGTTGAACTTGTCCACGAACGCCTGGGCCGCGTCCTCGTAATGGTAGAAGCGGATCAGCGGCCCCGCCACCTGGTCATACAGCGCGTAGCCGATGAGGTAGCCCAGCGCGCCGCCGACCACGCTCGCCACGGTGCAGATCAGCGCGAAGCGGTAGGCCCGCTCCGGCCGGGCCAGCACCATGGGGACCAGCAGCGCGTCGGGCGGCACCGGGAAGAAGCTGCTTTCGGCGAAGCTGATGAGCGCCAGCCAAGCCGGCGCGCGCCGGTCGGCGGAGAGGGCGAGCACGCGGTCGTAGAAGCGGCGGAGCATGGCAATTCCCCATACGATGGCCGTGCCATGCCACGCCGCGCCGCCCGCCGCAAACCCTGCGGCTTCCTTGCCGCCCATCCTGCCGCTAGGATTTGTGAACATTGCAAAGACTGGACCCTTGATGATGCGCCGCTCCGCCCAACTTGCCGCAGCCCTCTCGCTCGCCTTGGCGGCATGGCCCGGCGGCGCCTCCGCCGCGACCCAGGACCCCCGTCAGCCGCCCCATGCCTGGCTGTTCGGCACCTGGACCGGCGGCATCTTCCCGGTGCCGAGCGGGATGTCGAACCAGGCCTGCCTGTCGCAGCCGGTGGTGATCTTCACCCGCGACCTCGTGCTCCGCGCCAGCCTGACCGAGCAGGTGCTGACGCAGCGCGAGATCGAGACGGCGCGCAGCTCGCCGCAGGGCACCGAGTTCCGTTTCGCCGCGGCGCCGGGCGGCGGGGCCGGCCTGCTGGACAGCGGCGCCGGGCGCGCGAACGGGTTCGGCTGCACCTCGCCGGACGAGCTGCACGTGCAGCGCCGGGGGGAGAACGAGATCGCCTTTCCCGGTTGCGCCGACTTCCCCAACCCGCTGGTCCGTTGCCAGACCCGCTGATCCCGTCCCGCTGACCGCGTTCCCGCATCCGCCCACGGCCATGCGCGCCGCGCTGGACGCGCTGGTTGCCGCCGACCCGCGGCTGGCCCGCATCGAGGCGACCGCGGGTCCGCTGCCCTGGCGCGTCCGCGGCGGCGGGTTCGCCGGGCTGCTGCAGATCGTGGTCGGGCAGCAGATCAGCAACGGAGCGGCGCTTGCGATCTGGCGGCGGATCGAGGCGCAGCCGCGCCTGCTGCAGCCGGACGGGCTGCTGGCGGCGGACGAGGCCGCCCTGCGCGGCGCCGGGCTGTCCCGGCCCAAGGTGGCGCACGCGCGGTCGCTGGCTCAGGCGTTCGCCGGCGGGCAGCTTTCGGCGAAGGCGCTGGCAGCGCTTCCGGACGCCGACGCCATCGCCGCGATCACCGCCGTGCGCGGCCTGGGTCCCTGGACGGCGGAGGTCTATCTGCTGTTCGCGCTGCAACGGCAGGACGTGTTCCCGGCCGGGGACATCGCGTTGGCGGGCGCCGCGGCCGACATCCTGGGCCTGCCGCGCCGGCCGGACCCGCGGGCGCTGCGCCTGCTGGCGGACACCTGGCGTGGGGGCCCCGGCCGCCCCGCGCGGGTGGGGGTGGGGGGATGGGGG